>JAYUAJ010000334.1:0-3959 GCA_043741375.1 Hyphomicrobiaceae bacterium
CCGGCCTACATCGGAGGGTGGGGCCTCGGCCCCAACAGCTGCATTGCCGGAGAAGCCGAACTCGGGATTACGCGCACCACATGGGGAGAGCCCGATTCGGTTTGCCGCATCCGGTCGGTAACCGGCGGCAAAGGCGTTTGGCACGTCAATCTCTTCAAGTGCAAAGGCGACGGCGTACCTCCGCGGGCCAGTGTCATTATCTGGGCCACCGCATCCCGCGCCACAACGCAATATGCTGGCACCAAGTTTCGCAACAACTTCGTGCGTTGCTACTGAGAGAGGCCCTACAAATGCGCGTCGCTACGAGATTTGGTCTGCGAGCCGTGACAGCGGTGGGGATTGCCGCTCTCTCCTTGGTTGTGCTGGCTGCAGCAGCTGAGGCGAAGGCCAAGGCCAGGCCGCCGGTTAGACCACCACAGCTGGCAACCTATGTCGGCATCTGGGGCGAGAACGCAGCGCAGTGTCGGCGCGGCATCTCGCCTGCGGGCCCCAACTCCGCCGTCCGCTTTGCCGCCAAGGCCTACGACCAGTGGGAGCAGCACTGCAACCTCAGCTCGATCAGGGCAGTTGGCGCGACCTGGACGATGACGGCGCGTTGCGTCGGCATTGACGCCCCGGCGTTCACCGATAAGGCCGTGATCTGGACGACAGCGACGCGGCTGACCGTCAAATGGCAGAGTGAAAGAGCAAACCTGAACTATATCCGTTGCCGCTAGACCTGCGTACGGGTGGCACCCGGTGTCAGGCACATAACTGCCTGACACCTCCGTCGCTAATGCTGTCAGGCACCGAAATAGATCTGCGCAAGATCGATCCCAAATTCCACGGCGTCGAACGTCAATTCAGCCGCCGCTGTCGTCAGCACGTCAAGCTGCCAACCGGCGTCAGTGCGACTGTAGTGCTCTACTCGCATCTGGTCCTGGTAGACCAATGCGATGTGTCGCAGCGTGGGTAGGGTCTTGTAAAAGTCCAGCTTGCGGCCCCGGTCGCTGTCCATCGTTGTTGGCGACAAGACCTCGATCACGATGAGTGGGTCGGTGATGTACGTGCCCTTGCCGGCCGGGCCGCAGCGCACCACGACGTCAGGCTTGGGCTTATCCGTTCCTTTGCTCTCCGATGAGCGCTGGATGCGCATGCCACCTTGGTAGGTCCGGCAGTTGCGGCGATCCATTGCGAGTTTCAACGGAGCGCCAATGTTGCCCGCGATCTGTTCGTGCGTTTCGGTCGGGTTCGTCATCATGACGATTTCGCCGCCGACCAACTCAAACGCGTACCCGTCAGCCTGTGCGTCCACAAACGAATCAAAGTCAGCGACTGTGACCGGGAGCGGCGGCGGATCGGATTTGCGCACTGCGGTAGGCATAGGTGGCTCTGCTGGGTCGAGAAAAACTTGCGTGGCGTTCGTCGTAGGTGGTCCATACTCTAACTTCCGCCAGAAGCCATGCCAATCACCGAGAGCATCGTCATGCCCTTTCTCGAACTCCGCGACGTCCACAAGCGCTTTGGCCCGGCCGAGGTATTGCGCGGGCTCAACTTGGCCGTGGACGAGCATCAGGTGGTCTGCCTGATCGGTCCGTCGGGGTGCGGGAAGTCGACGTTGTTGCGCTGCATCAATGGGCTGGAACCGATCCAGGGCGGCGAGATCGTGCTGGCGGGCGATCGGGTGTCCGGCCCGGGGGTCGATGTCGATCGCCTGCGGCGCAACGTCGGCATCGTGTTCCAGAGCTTCAATCTCTTTCCGCACATGAGCGTGCTGGAAAACATCACGCTGGCTCCGGTCAAGGTGTTAGGGCTAACGCGCGATGCCGCCGAGGCCCGGGCGATGACCCTTCTCAGGCGTATCGGCATGGAGGCCAAGGCCACGGACTATCCCGACCGCCTCTCGGGCGGGCAGCAGCAGCGCGTGGCAATCGTCCGGGCGCTTGCCATGGACCCCAAGGTGATGCTGCTCGATGAGATCACGTCGGCGCTTGATCCCGAGCTGGTCTCCGAAGTGCTCAACATTGTGCGCGACCTGGCCGCTCAAGGCATGACCATGCTGCTGGCGACGCACGAAATGGGCTTTGCGCGCGAAGTGGCGAGCAAGGTGTGTTTCCTCTACCAGGGCCTTGTCCACGAGGAAGGCCCGCCGCAGCAGATGTTCGGTGCCCCGAAGGAGGAACGGACGCGCGCGTTCCTCAAGCGGATCATCGAGGCGGGGCGGCTGTAGCGAATGGGGTGGCGCTGGTCGGTGCAATACTGACGGAAGATGCCATGGACAAGGGCGCGGCGCCAGCTGGCATCTACGGGAGCTCAATTGAACGCTAAAGACTCTCGGCATTCCCCGGCACAAGCTTCGTCACCTGCCCACGCGACTTGCCGGACGCGATCTCGATCAGCGCAATCTTGCCGTCCGACCGTTCCAACGCCCACAGACCGTTCTTCGGCCCGTTCACCCAGTCAACCACGTAGTGGTCGGCTTTCAGCGACCATGTCCCGACGAGCGTTTGGCCAGCCGGCAGCTTTAGCGCCGCCCGGCCATCGGCTCCATGGTACAACATGCACGTTCCTGCGCCTTGTGCGTCGGCCGGAAGATCGACGTAGAGAGTGTTTCCAGTCAGCAGACCATCGAGCTGGTCCTTGTGCATCATCATGATTGAACCTCTTTCAAACCATCAGGAAGCCTGACGTTTAGCAAAGTCTTGACTTATCATCAAGCATCCTGACGAATAGATGATGCATAGCTTTTGCGCTGGCATGGAGCGGAAATGCCAAAACTGCCCCACCAGACTGCCCTGGCCGATCACATCGGCGTCGATCTTTGGCGCGCCTACCGCACTTACGAGCGCGTCATGTATCAGCGCGTCGCGGCGATCGGTTTTCCGGACATCGCGGTCGCCGACGGCGACATTCTCGTGCACATATCGGCTGAGGGGACGCGGCTTGCCGACATCGCCAAATCCCATGGCTTGACGAAGCAATCGATCCACGAGCGGGTCCACAGCCTGATCAGCCGGGGCTATCTCGCACTCTCGGCCGACCCTCAAGACAAGCGGGTCAAGATTGTTGAGTTGACGGAACGCGGCAGGGAACTGACGTTGGCCCTGAAGAAAGTGAAGCAGACGTTGCACAGCGAAGCCATGGGTGCGTTGGGTGCGGCTGATATGGCCAAGCTGCGCGAGATGCTGTCGAAGGTTGACGTGATCTATAAATGAACCGCAGAAGTCCCACCTACCCCTTGAAACCTCTGCACCTCAGGCCCAATTCGAGTAAGGTCCTTCCCGTAAGTCCGAATCCTAGATAACCTGCGGACTTCGAGGGAGGCTCACTATGACGACGGCTCTATTCTATCTTGCGCTGACGGCGCTGCTCACCGCAACGCTGTGGGTGCCCTATGTGGTCGCGCTCGGTCAGACTTACGGACCGCCAGGCCCAGAGATTTACACCGACCCGCGCACGGCTACGAAAACCGAGAAGCCACTTGCGTTGTGGGGTGTGCGGGCGTACCGGGCGCATCTCAACGCTGTCGAAGCGTTCGCTCCGTTCGCCGCGCTGGTACTCATCGCGCATATCGTAAACAAAGAGACGGCGACGGTCGCCTTTTGCGCCATGAGTTTTTTCTGGTTGCGGCTTGCCCACGCCATCGTCATGTACTTGGGGCTGGCCTACATCCGTACCATCGTCTTCACGCTTGGTTGGATCGCTGAAATCGTTATTTTCTGGGCGATCCTCAGTTGAGGTTTTCGGAACCCAATTCGGCTCGCAATGTCACCTCAAGATCACGCTTCGCCCACTGACTCATCGATTTCTGCGACCTTGCGAGCTATCGGCCACGCCGCGAGGGCCGGCGCGCGCGAACTCGCGCTGGCCGCGCCTGACGCCAAGTCGCGTGCGCTCGTTAGCGCGGCCGCCGCCATCCGCGCCAGCGCGCCCGAAATCCTTGCGGCCAACGCTCTAGACCTCGACGCCGCCCGCACCGC
>JAYUAJ010000335.1:0-9146 GCA_043741375.1 Hyphomicrobiaceae bacterium
GATATCGTTCAGGGGACGCACGATTATGTCGATGCGGTGGGCGAACACCTCGGCGGCGACAGGCGCATCGTTTCAAAAGGGGTGGTGATTGCCGGCAAATGGTGGCATCCGGCCTAAAACTCTTCCAGCGTCAGCTCGCGGGTCATGACGATGTTGCCCGAGGTCAGGCCGCAATCGACGGGAAGCGCCACGCCGGTGATGGCTGCGGCCGCGTCGGAGGCAAGAAACCCAACGGCCTGCGCGACATCTTCCGGCTCGACTATGCGGCCGAGCGGGTACCAGCGCTTTAGGGTTTCGAGCACTTTTGGGTCTTTGGCGGCGCGCTTCTGCCAGAGGGGTGTGCGGACGGTTCCGGGCAGGACGATGTTCGAGCGGATACCGTAGCGGCCATATTCCTGCGCCAGGGACCGCGTTAGCGAGATCATGCCCGCCTTGCCGGCGCTGTAGGCCGCGTCGCCGAGCGCGCTGAGACCATTGACCGAGCCGACGGCGATGATGACGCCGGCGCCCCTGGCTTTCATGCCGGGAATGACGGCGTGGGCACAGTTGTAGGCGCTATTCAGATTGGTGTTGATCTCGCGCTGCCAGCCGGCCGGATCGGTCGCGGCCAAGGTCGGATGGTCCGATCCGCCGGCATTGTTGACCAGCACGTCGATCGGCCCGAGCGCCGCTACGAGAGCTGCGAAGGCTCGCGCGACTTGGGCCGCATCGCCGATATCGGCGACCGCGGGTTCCATTAGCCCGGCCGGCGCCTTGAGCTCGGCCGCGAGCCCGGCGACGTGTTCGCTCTTGTCGATAGCCGCAATCTTGGCGCCGGCATCGAGAAAGTAGCGGCACAAGCTCTGGCCGATGCCGCCTGCCGCGCCGGTAATGGCGACCACCTTGCCTTGGAACGTCATGGCCTATCCTTTCAACGCGCCTTCCATCAATCCCTTGAAGAACAGTTTTTGGGCGAACGTGAAGGCGATGATGCCTGGCGTCACGACAATGACGTAGACGGCCGCAAGGTTCGGCCACGACCATTGCCCCTGCCCGCCTTGCGCGGCGGCGAGCACGACCGGCATGGTGCGCTTGGCCTCGTCATCCACCAGCGTGACGCACAACAGGTACTCGCCCCAGGCCGCCACGAAATTGACGATGAAGATCACGACCAGGCCGTTCCGCACCATCGGCAAGCCGACTTCCCAGAGTGTGCGCCAATGGCCGGCCCCATCGATGCGCGCGGATTCGACGATCTCGTGCGGCACCAGCTGGAACATGCTGCGCATGATCAGGATGCTGATGGCCAGCTGCAGCGTCACATATGGCAGGATGAGGCCGTTGGTGTTGTTGATCAGGCCGAGGAAACTCTGCGTTTCGTAGATGCTGATGATCGACACGACCCGCACCGGGAAATACAGCGAAGCCAGCAGCAGTGCCACGACGAGGCCCGCCCCGCGCGGACGGATATGGACCAGGGCGTAGCCGGCGAGCACTGCGCAGACGGTGGTGATCAGCACCGTGGCGGCGGTGACATAGATGCTGTTGAAGAGATTGACGGGCAGCGTGTGGATACGTTCGAACACGTAGGAATAGTGTGTGAAGTCGAAGCTGCGCGGCCAGAAGTCGCCCCGCAGCGAGTCGGGCAGCGTCTTCACCGACATCATCAACACCCAGGCGAGCGGCAACAGGATGATGATGTTGAAGAGATTGATCACCCCATGGCGCAGCACCGCGCCCCAATTGCGCGTCCACCAGCTTTCGGGTTCTTGCCCGGCGTGATCATCAGCGAGCGCCATAATCGATCACCCCTTGGGCCGGAAGATGCGTAACAGGAGGACCATCACCGCCATCATCGCCACCGCGCCGATGATGCCGATGGCGGCGGCGTAACCCTGCCGCCACAGGCCAAGCTTGAAGGCCTGGTCGTACATCATGACGGTCCAGGTGTAGGTCGGCGAGGCGCGGTTGAAGCCGCCGAAGATGAGGTATTCGTCGATGACAGCCATGGCCGTGCCGAAGCGGAGCACGACGAGGATCATCATGATGGGCGCGAGTTGCGGCCGGATGATGTGCCAGAACACCTGCCACTCGCTGGCCCCGTCTATGCGCGCGGCGTCGGGGAGATCCTTGGAGATGGCCGCCAGCCCGGCGATAAAAAAGATGGTGTGGTAGCCGAGGCCCCACCAGATCTCCATGATCGCGATCGATGGCAGCGTCAGCGACGTGCCGCCCAGCCATTGCGGCGCATTCTGCAGGCTGAACAGGCCGGTGGTATCGACCAGGAAGTGATTGATCGGCCCGGCTTGATAGTTATACATCCACTTCCACAGCACAAATATCAATGTGCTCGGGATGACGGCGGGAATGAGCAGGATGACGCGATAGAGCGTGGCCAGGCGCTGATTGGTCACACGGTCGACCAGGATGGCCAGCAACAGCGGCAGGATGATCGTGCCGGGCAGGAACATGATCGTGAACAGCGCAGCCCGGCCAAGGCTGGTCCACATGAGGGGGTCGTTGAGGGCCTGGATGTAGTTGCTCAAGCCAACGAATTGAGCCGGCTTGTCCGACAGACGCTCATAGTCGGTAAAGCTCATCAGCAGTACGCGGATGATCGGCCAGACCTGATACCCGATGAAGAACGCCAAGGCCGGCACCAGGAACAGCCAATGGCCAAACCCCTGGCGCAGCTGCGCGAGTTGGCTATCCGTCCGTGCCGGAGCGACGCTCAATTCGCCCGATGCCGTGGTGTCAGCCATGCGTTGATCCGAACAGGTCGTAGGTTGGGTTAGCGCGGCCACTGCCGCCCATGGATTGTCGGCGACAGAGAGTTCCGCGCGTAACCCAACATTCCGCGTCGTGGTCGTTGGGTTACGCGCGGGCCAACGGGCGATCGACCCAGGAACGTCAGTGGCCGCGCTAACCCAACCTACGGTCCGACGCTCCTCCCGCAGGGTGCGAGAGGAGCAGGTTTTGAGTTTGCAGTCAGAGCAGACTACCCGCCCTTCTTCATTTCCGCCTGCACGGCCGCAACGACCTTTTGCATGGCGACCTTGGGATCGGTCTCTTCGCCCTTGAGGTAGGCATCCCAAATCGGCTTGCCGATCTGGAACTGGCTCAGGCCGAACAGGTGGTTGGTGATGGCGGCCGCCTTGTCGAGCTGGCCACGCACGAGGTCGACCGACGGCGGCATCCAATCGGGCTTGTTGGCCTTCCAGTCGGCATAGATCGACTTGTAGGGCGGCAACTGGCCGGGATGACCGCTCTTGGTGCCGACGATCGAGTCCTTCCAGATGCCCGCATCGTAGGTGAGCGCCTTGATGTACTCGGCGGCCTTTTCCTTGTTCTGGCCATTCTTGAACAGCGCGCAACCGGTGGTCCAGAACACGGTCGAGCCCTCGCCATTGGCGAACTTGGGCAGCGGTCCGAGGTGCAGCTTCTTGGGGTCGTCCCAGTTCGCCGCCATGCGCAACGGAGCATTAAAGTACTTGAAGTAGAGACCGACGCGCTGCGCCGCAAACGCCACTTCGTCCGGCGTGCCGTTGACGCCGCCATCCGATGCGCCCTCAAGCAGAATGTCCGGGTTGGCCAGGGCCATAATCTTTTTCATGAGCTTCAAGGCCTCGATAGCCGGCTCGCCCGTGAAATCGAACAGACCTTCCGGCGTGTACGCCTTGGAACTCATGGAGTGGGTGATCGGCACCAGCGAGCGCCAGCCGTGCGCGTCGAAGGTCGCGCCCCAGGGAGCCGCCTTGGTGTCGATGATCTTCTTGCCCCCGGCCAGGAAATCGTCCCAGGTCGCGGGCGCGGCGTCGGGAAGGCCCGCTTTTTCGGTAATGCCCGAATGCCAGGCCGAGCCGATCACGTCGAGCAGGAAGGGCCAGCTGTAGAGTTTTCCGTCGACCGTGCATTCGGCGCGGATTGAGGGGATGATGTCGTCGATCACCTCCTTGGGGATGTAGTTGTCCCAAGGCTCAATGACGCCAGCCTTGATCATGGCCGACATTTCCACGAACGGCGTCTGGCCGACGTACACGTCCCACGTGCTCTGCTTATTCTTGGCTTCCGCCACGAAGCGCTCGATGCCGAAGCCTTCGACGGGCGCGATCTGATAGTTGAGGCCGGGGAACTTGGCGTTGACGGCAGGGATGCCGGGGTGAAGATCCTGGATCCACTGATAGAATGTGGGGGTGAGCGGACGATCTGCCGCCATGGCGCTGCGGATGCCGGACTTGGCGAGGGCGCCGACGCCGGCAAGGCCGAGGCCCGCCATCAAGGTTCGCGTCAGGAATTCGCGCCGGTCGATGCGGCCCTGCTGCAACTGGCGAAACAAGGCCTCTTGCAAGATCAGTTCTTGGTCTTTGCGTCCACGCATTAGGCTACCTCCCGTTGGGTTCGGTGTTTCATCAGGACGACGACCGAACTGCTCATTTGGTATGCTTTAGCGGCGACCCATCCGGAGCGCCGTCGGCGTCCACAGGCTCGCAAGCGGCCTTCGGCCTTTTGGGGGGCTGACAACTTGCCGCGCCAGACTAACAGCATGTAGGATCGCGCGGCAAGGGCGACGCTGGAGTATCTCATGACCGTGCTCGATCGCTTTCGTCTGGATGGTAAACGCGCGTTCGTCACCGGCGGCAGCCGTGGCTTTGGGCGCGTCATTGCGCTGGCTTTGGCGGAGGCGGGTGCGGATGTCGCGCTAGCGGCGCGCGATCCTGACACGCTTGAAAAGACGGCTGGTGAAATTCGCCAGCGTGGCCGAAAGGCCTGGACCTTTGCTGCTGACGTCGGCCAGCCCGCCGAATGCGAGGCGCTGTGCGCGCGTGTGCTGGCCGAAGCGGGCCCGATCGATGTGCTGGTGAACAATGTCGGCGGACGCAACCTCGACGTCGCCATCGAAGCCACGGACCTGGCGACCTGGCAGCGCTTCTTCGATCTCAATATGACGTCGTGTTTTATCTGCACAAAGATCATTGGCGGAGCGATGTTGCCCCGGGGCGCCGGTCGGGTGATCAACATCGCCTCGATCAGCGGCATGATCGCCAATCGCGGCATCGGCGGGCGCCACTATGAGGCGGCAAAGGCGGCCGTCATCCACTTCACGCGCGCCGCCGCCGCCGACTGGGCACCGCGCGGCGTGACCGTGAACGCCATCTGCCCCGGCCTGTTCATGACCGAACCGAATGTGGCTTGGGCCAAGAAGAACCCCGAGGTGATCAAGACCTTTGTCAGCGCCGTGCCGATGGGCCGGGCCGGGGAACCCGACGAGATCGCGCCGCTGGCGGTTTATCTCGCCTCGCCAGCCTCAAGCTATGTGACCGGGGCGGCATTCGTGATTGATGGGGGGTATACGGCGTGGTGAGGACTGGGTGTCAGGCATCGCTGGCGCCTGACACCGGGTAACACCGCCGGTAGGTCTCGATCCATGGCCGCCGCCGCTCGAATTCGGCGCTGGCGGTAAACACGCCGGCATCGTCATAGCGTCTGCCGACGATTTGCATCCCGACCGGTAAGCCATCGGCGAGGCCCGCAGGAACGGTCGCGGCCGGATAGCCGATGAAGTTGATCAGATACGTCATGCACCAGCCGATCAGGCGATCGACGGATTCGCCATTGATTTCCGCCGGGCCAAGCGTGTTGCCGTCTGTTCCGTTCTCGACCGCCAGAGAGGCCAGGGTCGGTGACACCAGATAGTCGTAGCGATCGAGCACGCCGCGCAGCGCCGTGACGACCTCGGTGCGCACGATCTGATCCTCCAGCAATTGCGTCGCTGTCATGCGCTGGCCGATCTCGTCCCAGTGCCAGAATTCCGGTGGGAAGTCGTCGCGGTGGTTGCGCCTGAGATCGAAGCCTTCGCGCTTGAAAAGCTCCAACGCCACGACCTGTTTCACGGCCACCATACGGCACCACAGATCGCTCAATTCTTGCTGCGTGCGCTTGAGGCCGATCTCGACTTCCTCGACGTGGGCGCCGGCCTCCTGGAACGCTTGCACCGCCTTGTCGACCACGGCGATGACGCGCGGATCGACCGGGAAGATGCCGTAGTCGCGCGTGTAGGCGATCCGCTTGCCGGCGATGGAGGTTCGCAAGGCGCCCATGAAATCGACGCTGCCCTCGATGGCAAACAGGTCGCGCGAATCGTAGCCCGCCAGCGCCGTCATGGCGAGCGCGCTGTCCTCCACGGTGCGGCTGATGGGGCCTTCGAAGATGAACGGCGAGAGGGTGCCGAAGGCGTCGGCGGATGGAGCAAACGGCACCCGGCCGTACGACGCCTTGTAGCCGAAGACGCCGCACCACGATGCCGGGATACGGATCGATCCGCCGCCATCGGTGCCTTCACACAAGGGCAGCAACCCGGCCGCCACCGCTCCGGCGCTGCCCCCGGACGAGCCGCCCGTGTTGCGGGCCAGATCGAACGGATTCTTGGATGGCCCATACATGAAGTTGTCGGTGACGCCGCGGAAGCCGAACACCGGACTGTTGGTCTTGCCGACGATGATCGCGCCAGCTTTCTCCATCCGCT
Organism: Hyphomicrobiaceae bacterium; assembly: GCA_043741375.1. GTDB lineage: Bacteria > Pseudomonadota > Alphaproteobacteria > Rhizobiales > Hyphomicrobiaceae > JANYHF01. The sequence goes on from JAYUAJ010000335.1 coordinate 6,503, forward strand.
CGACGAACATGCAGGAGGTCTTGGCGACGTATTTGCTCAAGCCCCGGACGCCGCCGTGGGTGGTGACCCATCCGGGCTTGTAGTCGAAGCAGTCCTTCATCGCGATCGGCACGCCGTGAAAGGCGCCGACCGCGTCGCCACGCATGATCGCGGCCTCAGCGGCCTTGGCCGATTGGCGAGCCTCCTCCAGATGCAGGATGATCAGCGCATTGATCTTGGCATTGTGCGCCTCGATGCGGGCAATCGCGGCGTCCATGACCTCCACCGGCGACACCTGCTTGGCGCGGATTTTTGCCGCCAGGGCAGTCGCCGTCTCCGTCGTCGCCAGATTTTCTTGCGCTGCCATCGAGGTGCTCCGGTGCTGGTTCTCTTATGGGTCGCAGCATACTCAACTTTGCCGAGGGGAGTACACCCGGCTGTGGCCATGAGGGTGTTTGCGCGTATAGGATGTTCGCAGAGCTGAGTTGCCGCCGCCCTCGTTTTGCAATAAGGAAATCCGTACTATGGCCGACGTCGAGTACGGGCCGAGCCCCAGGGTCAGCCCGCGCACCAGATGCCGCTGCACCAGTAGGATGGCCGCGAACGCTGGCAAAATCGACACCACGCTCAGCGCCGTCAGGCCCCAGGAGAATTCCGACACGATCGACAGCTTGACCGGCAGCGTCCGCACGAAGCTGGTCAGGAAGACCGCGCCAAGGCAATCGGCGGCAGGAAGCGTTGCAGCAGGATGCGATAGAGACCAGCCCGCGCGGCGCGAAACGGCATCTGTGACAGCGCGAAGGCCGCAAGTCCGCCAACACCGACCGATAGCGCCGTCGCGCCCGAGGCAACGATGACCGTGTCGCGCAGCGACTTTAGGATGTCCGACGACCCGTCCAGGAAACCCTATCGGGATCAGCGAGCGCGCAGGCGCGAATCTCGGCGTCCTCGGCGTCGGTCATGGAGGCTACCGAGCGGAGCGCGCACGCCCTTGCCTGAGCCCAGTCAGCGGATTTCCCGCCTTTGGATTTCACTCGCGTAGAGTCGTCTTTCCCGGGTTCCCCTCACTTCCTGCTGCCAAACACACGCGCAAGCACCCAGTCCACACTGATCGGCCCCGCGCCGAGCGCCAGGAGGGAGAGCGCCATAGCGGCCCAGGGGAGGTGGTAGCTTACCCAGCCATCCGGCACGACGAGCTGGATGACGGCTGTCATGACCAGCAGGGCCAGGGCCGAGAGCCGCGTGGCGAAGCCGAGGATGAGGCAGATCGGCAGCACGATCTCGCCGACGCCGTCGAGCCAGGCCAGGAGGGCGGGCGCCGGCAGGGCATATTCGCCGCCGAAAATGTGCAGCTTGAATTGCTCCTCGAACAGGAACACCGCCGTTGGCGAGAGCTGAAGGAAGCCCGTCCATTTGGTGAGGCCTGAGTAGTAGAACGGGATCGCGAGCGCGACGCGGAGCGCGAGCGGCGCCAGGGCGACGCCGACGCGCTGCAACCAATCGAGGGTGGTAGTGAGAATGCTCAGCCCTCGGATGGCGCCGGGGGTCGACTGGTTGATGGCGGTCATAGAGGGTGCTCCGGCGTGGGTTGGTCGGCGCTGGTCAGGTGGTAACCGACAATGGCGCCGGCAAGGATCAGCTCACGGACGTGTGTCGCGAGGTCGAAGGTGGTCGCGGCGGCAAGTGCGGTTACGGCGGCTTCGGCCAGGGGATGGCCGTCGCGCAGCGCTGAGACAAATTCGTAGGCGCCGGCGGGAAGCAAGCGCACGGACACTTCGGCGTCCGGCCGCAGGATGAGGATGTCCTCCCCGCCCGCCGCGAAGTCGACCGGGCCAAGCTCGCGATACTCCGCGTTCATGCTCCAGACGGTGTGGACCGGAAAGCGGGAGCGCACGAGTTGCAGCGAGGGATGCAGCGCAAACACGGCGCTCCCGGCCGCCTCGGGCGGGATGGAGCCAAGCGCCTCAGCGCCAAGCGGGGTCGCCTCGGCCGCGTGGTAGGACATGAGCCAAGCCCACTCAAGACGCGCCACATCGGCGAGCCAGGGCAGATGCGCCAGCGGTTGGAACCCTTCGACGAAGGCGGCAAAACCATCGCCGTAGTCGATGAGCACGGGCGAGACGGGCGGCTCTTGCGCCACATAGATGCGGACCAGGCTACCGAACGACACTTCACCCAGGATGCGGGCGAGGATGGGAAAATTCGAGCGCAGCGACTCGGTGAGGCCGACCACGACATTGTTGCGGTAAACCGAGAAGCGGCGCAGGCTCGGCTCGCCATCCGGCCCGATGAGCCCCGCGGGCATGGGCAAGCCAGGATCGAGCAGGGCGTCGGAAAAACCGCCGAGCCGTTCAGCGAGCAGCGGCACGAGGGCGCTCCTTCGGGATGCGGGCGGCGTTGAGCACGGCTTCGGCACGCGCAGCCTCGGCGGCGAGTTCGGGCCATTCCGGCAGTTTGCTGTCCCATTCGATCAGCGTCGGCGTCGGGCCGAGCTTACCGATGACGTAGCGATAGAGTGCCCAGACCTGATCGTCGACCGGTCTGTCGTGGGTGTCGATGAGCAGCGGCCGGCCCTTTTCGTCCGCCTCCGGCGTATAGCCCGCGAGGTGGATTTCCTGCACATGCGCCAGCGGGAAGGCGTCCAGATAGCGGACCGGGTCCCACT
>JAYUAJ010000336.1:0-20354 GCA_043741375.1 Hyphomicrobiaceae bacterium
GCGCCACGACATGGAACCACGCGACAAGAAGGTCTACTTCGGCACCGCCGGCGCGGCCGTGCATGTCGTCGACCTGGAGCAACGCCACTACCGCCTCAGCCTGCTGCAGGATCTCTACGACGCCGGCCGCATGGTCGATACGCTTGACAACATCCACTTCTTCCAGCGCTGCCTGGTCCCGCGCGATATCGAGGACCCGCGCGATATGGACGTCAATACGGCATATGCGTCGTTGACCAGTACGACCAAGCACATCGGCACCTCGATGGTGTCGCCCGAACATGTGACCGAGATTTTCGACATCCTGCATCTGATTGCCGGCGGCGAGGAGAAATGGCGGGAACGCCCCTTCATGTCGCAATCGAACTGCTTCGTCGTCCCGCCCATGAAGTTCGCCGAGGATGCCTGCCGCGCGCTGGAAGTTGCGGTGGCTGGCGGCATGCCGGTGCTGCTGCTGTCGGCGGGCCAAGCGGGGGCGACCGCTCCTGCCGCCATCGCCGGCGCCGTCGTGCAGGCGAGCGCCGAGGTGCTGGCGGGGCTGGTCTATGTCAACGCGCTGAAGCCGGGACATCCGTGCATTTTCGGCACCTGGCCGTTCGTGTCGGACCTGCGCTCGGGCGCCATGTCGGGCGGCTCGGGCGAGCAGGCGTTGCTGACGGCGGCCTGCGCGCAGATGGCCCATTTCTACGACCTCCCCGGCGGCTCGGCGGCCGGCATGGCCGACAGCAAGGAGCCGGACATCCAGGCGGGCTGGGAGAAGGGCATCACCACAGTGATGGCGGGATTGGCGGGATTGAACTTGATCTATGAGAGCGCCGGTATGCACGCCTCGCTGCTCGGCTTCAGCCACGAAAGCCTGATCATCGACAACGACATCCTGGGTCAGGCGCTGCGCTGCGTGCGCGGCATCGAGGTCAACGACGAGACGCTCAGTGTCGAGACCATCAGGGAAGTCTGCCTGAACGGGCCTGGGCACTATCTCGGGCACCGGCAGACGCTCGCCCTGATGCAGCGCGACTATGTTTATCCGAACATCGGCAATCGGCTGAGCCCCAAGGAATGGGCGGAAGTGAACAAGCCCGACATCGTGAAAGTGGCGATCAAGCGCAAGAAGGATCTGCTGGCAACGTACTTCCCGAGGCACGTTGGCGACGCCACCGACGAAAAGATCCGCGAGCGGCATAACATCCTGTTGCCGCGCGAGGCGATGCGGAAGTCGTAGGGTGGGCTGAGCCTTCGCCAAGCCCACCGTCCAAAACCACCATTCCTGAGGCGGTGGGCTTCGCGAAAAGCTAAGCCCACCTTACGGTTAGCGCCGTCCCGCCCGGACCAGATCGGGCGCGATGCCTTCCTTGACCAGCATCGCCACGGCATCGTCCAGCTTCATGATCACCTGCTCCTGACTGCCCAGCCGGCGGATCGATACCGTCTGCTCCTCGGCCTCGCGCTTGCCGACCACCAGGATCATCGGCACCTTGGCCAGCGAGTGTTCACGCACCTTGTAGTTGATCTTCTCGTTGCGCAGATCGGTGTCGGCGCGCACGCCAGCTCGGCGCAGTTCGCCCAGCACCTCGACGGCGTAACCGTCCGCATCCGATACAATCGGCGCCACGATAGCCTGCACGGGGGCGAGCCAAATCGGCAGATGCCCCGCCGTGTTCTCAATCAGGATACCCGTGAAGCGTTCCAGCGAGCCGAACATGGCCCGGTGTAACATCACCGGCGTCTGCTTGGCGCCGGCCGCATCAATGTAGAACGCCCCGAAGCGTCCCGGCAGATTGAAGTCCACCTGGTTGGTGCCGCACTGCCAGGTCCGCCCGATAGCGTCCTTGAGGTGGTATTCGAACTTCGGACCGTAGAAGGCGCCGTCGCCTTCCGCGATCGACGTCTTCACACGGTTGGAGATCTGCCCGACCTTGTCGAGCACCGTCTTCATCGCCGCCTCGGCCTTGTCCCACAGCGCATCCTCGCCGACGCGCTTTTCCGGCCGCGTGGCCAACTTTATGTGCACGTCCTCGAAGCCATAGTCCTTGTAGATCGAGAGCATGAAGTCATTGACCTTCAGGCTCTCCTCCTCGATCTGATCTTCCGTACAGAAGATGTGCGCATCGTCCTGCGTGAAGGCGCGCACCCGCATCAACCCGTGCAGCGCGCCAGATGGCTCATAGCGATGCACACAGCCGAATTCGGCGATCTTGATCGGCAGCTCCTTGTAGCTTTTGAGGCCGTGCTTGAAGATCTGCACGTGGCCCGGGCAGTTCATCGGCTTGAGGGCGAACACGCGCTCGTCCTCGGTCTCGGTCACAAACATGTGCTCGTGATAGGTCTGCCAGTGGCCGGACGTCTCCCACAAGGACTTGTCCAGCAACTGCGGGGTATTCACCTCCATATAGCCTTCGACCTCCTGGCGGCGGCGCATGTAGCTGATGAGCCCCTGGAACAGCGTCCAGCCGTTCGGATGCCAAAACACTGTGCCCGGCGCATCGTCCTGGAAATGGAACAGATCCATCTCACGGCCCAGCCTGCGGTGGTCGCGTTTTTCGGCCTCTTCCAAATTGGTCAGATGGGTTGCGAGGTCCTTTTCGGACGCCCAGGCGGTACCGTACAGCCGCTGCAGCTGCGCCTTGGTTGAATCGCCGCGCCAATAGGAACCGGCGATCTTCATCAACTTGAAGGCGTTGCCGATCTGGCCCGTCGACGTCATATGCGGGCCGCGGCAAAGATCGATCCACTCGCCCTGCGAGTAGAAGTTGAGCGACTGGTCAGCCGGTATGGAATCGATCAGCTCGATCTTGTACGTCTCGCCCTTGGCCTTGAAGAACTCCTTGGCCTTCTCGCGCTCCCAGACCGTCTTGGTGAACGGCCTGTTGCGCTTGATGATATCGCGCATGCGCGCTTCGATTTTTGACAGGTCCTCCGGCAGGAAGGGCGTCTTCTTGTCGAAGTCGTACCAGAAACCGTTCTCGATCACGGGACCGATGGTCACTTGCGTGCCGGGCCACAGCTCCTGCACGGCCTCGGCGAGGACGTGTGCGGAATCGTGCCGGATCAGCTCAAGGGCCTCAGGGTCCTCGCGCATGATGAACTTGATGGCGGCGCTTTTGTCGATTGGATCGGCCAAGTCGGCCAGCGTTCCATCGAGGCTCATCGCCACGGCCTTCTTGGCCAGCGACTTTGCGATGCTCTCGGCCACCTCCTTGCCGGTCGTGCCCGGCTTGAAGGCGCGCTTGTTGCGGTCGGGGAATGTCAGGGTGATGTCAGCGGGCATGGTCTGTTCCTCTCACTCGCTGCCTACGATGCAGGTAAGATGGCGCCGGTGGTGTCGCTGGCGCTTAAGGCCGGGGTTGTAGCGGGGTTGGAGTGATTTGTCAGCAGGAAGGGCGAACCATACGTTTTGTTATGTTGTTGTGCCCGCAGCGGTGGTTTACAGCTCGCTGGCAAAGGCGCATCGAGCGCTTTCTCTGGGAGGAGACCCGCATGTCCACAGGAAAAATTCCGTTTCTCGCTGCTGCGGCTGTTGTGGCCGTGGGCCTTGCCAGCGCTCCGGCTCGGGCCGAAGACACCGTCAGGATCATGGTCGGCGGGCTGGAAAAGCAGATTTATCTGCCCTTCAAGCTGACCGAGCAGCTTGGCTTCTTCAAGGAGGCGGGCGTCACTGTCGAACTCTTGACCGAGCCCTCGGGCGTCGGCGCAGAAGACGAGATGCTTGCCGGCAACGTGCAGGGCGTCGGCGGCTTTTACGACCATTGCGTCGACTTGCAGGCCAAGGGCAAGATCGTCGAATCCGTCGTGCAGATCAATCAGGTGCCGGGCGAAGTCGAGATCGTCTCAAGCAAACATCCCGAGATCAAGTCGATGGCCGACGTCAAGGGCGCCAGCCTCGGCGTGACGGGCCTTGGCTCATCCACCAACTTCCTGACGCAATATCTCGCCGTGAAATCCGGACTGAAGCTTGGCGAATTCACCAGCGTTCCGGTTGGCGCGGGCGACACCTTCATCGCCGCCATCGAGCAGGACAAGATCGTCGCCGGCATGACGACGGAACCCACCATCTCGCGCCTCATCAAAAAGGGTGATGGCACGGTGCTCATCGATATGCGCACGATGGAGGGCACCAAGGCTGCGCTCGGCGGCATCTATCCGGCGACCTCGCTCTATATGCAGACCTCGTGGGTCGATGCGCATAAGGAGCAAGTGCAGAAGATCGCCAACGCCCTCGTCAAAACGCTGAAGTGGATCAACACCCACAGCTCGGCCGAGATCGCCGACAAGATGCCGAAGGAATATATGGTTGGCGACCGCGACGGCTACATCAGGGCGCTGGACGGCGGCCGCGGTATGTATTCGCCCGACGGCCTGATGCCCGCGACCGGTCCGGAAACTGTTCTGGCGGTCCTCGGCGGCTTCTCCAAGAACGTGAAAGGCAAGACCATCGATCTCGCCAAGACCTTCACGACCGAATTCGTCAAGAACGCGAAGTAGTCATGGGGTCGAACCCCATGACCGACGTACCCGCAATCGAATTGCGCAATGTCAGCCGGCGGTTTGTTTCGCCGGACGGCAAGTCTTTGACCGCGATCCGCGATTTTTCCATGAGTGTCGCGCGTGGGGAATTCGTCGCCGTGGTTGGGCCGACCGGCTGCGGCAAATCGACGACGCTCAATCTGATAACCGGCCTGGCCAAGCCATCGAGTGGCGAGGCCTTGGTGTTCGGGTCGCGCGTCGAAGGCATCGACAAGCGCATTGGATTTGTCTTTCAAACGGACGCGTTGTTTCCCTGGCGGAACGTCATCGACAATGTCACGGCCGGACCGGTTTTCCGTGGCATGGCGAAGTCGGCCTCGCAGGCGCTCGCCCGCGATTGGCTTGCCAGGGTGGGGCTCTCCAAGTTCGAGCAGCTCTATCCGCACCAGCTTTCTGGTGGCATGAGGAAACGTGTGGCGCTGGCGCAAACCTTCATCAACGAGCCGCAAATCCTGCTGATGGACGAGCCGTTTTCGGCCTTGGACGTGCAAACGCGCGCGCTCATGCACGAGGAACTCCTGAACCTCTGGTCCGCCGCCAAGGCCTCCGTCGTGTTTGTGACGCACGATCTCGAAGAAGCGATTGCGCTCGCCGACAAAGTCTATGTTCTCACGGCGGGCCCTGCGACGGTGAAATCGTTTTACCCGATAATGCTCCCCCGCCCCCGCGTCGTGTCGGAGATCCGCTATGATCCCGCCTTCATTGAACTCTCGCACACGATCTGGAACGATTTGCGCGATGAAGTGAAGGCTGGCGCAGCCAAGGCGGCGGCGTGATCATGGCGGACATAGCTGTAAGATCAACCCTTGCGGCAGCACGGCCCGGCACAACGGACGCCGAAATCGAGGCCCGCGCCGTTGCCGCAACCCGCCGCCACGGCTGGCTGGTGATCTTTTGGCGGCTGGTCATCTTGGCCGGGCTCCTTGGTGCGTGGGAAATAACCGCCCGCACCGGCATCATCGACAGTTTTTTCTATTCCTACCCCAGCGCGATTTTCGCCCGCCTTTGGGAGCTAATCCGCGACGGCACAGACGAAGCGCCGCTCTGGTATCATCTGTGGGTGACGATGGAAGAGAGCCTGCTCGGCTTCGTCTTCGGCTCGGTGGGCGGCATCGCCTGCGGCGTCATCCTCGGCCGCAACAAGCTGCTGGCCGATATTTTCTCGATCTACATCAAGGTCTTCAACGCCATCCCGCGCGTCGTGCTGGCGCCGATCTTCATCCTGCTGTTCGGCTTCAACATCTGGTCGAAGGTGGTGTTGTCGCTGGTGATGGTGTTCTTCGTTGTGTTCGCCAACGCCTTCCAGGGCGTTCGCGAAGCCGACCGGGCGATGATCGCCAATGCGCGGATTTTGGGCGCCAGCAACTGGCAGGTCACGCGCTCGGTCATCTTGCCGTCGGCCATGAGCTGGATCTTCGCCAGCCTTCACATCTCGTTTTCGTTCGCCATCGTGGGAGCCATTGTCGGCGAATTCATCGGCTCCAACTATGGCATCGGCTTCATCATCCAGACCGCGCGCGGCCTGCACGACACGGCCGAGATGTATGCGACCATCCTGATCATTCTGCTGGTGGTGCTGGTCGCCGAGTTCCTGATGACGCAGATCGAGCACCGCCTCGCCAAATGGCGGCCAGCCCCGTTCAGCGAAGGCGGTGTTTAGGGCTGTTGTGCTGCGTGCTCGCGTTTGCGCTCCAGATACGCGTTGACCACGCGTAGCATCACGTCCTGGATCGATCCCGAGCCATTCACATAGGCCACCACCGGCCAGGCCAACCAGGAATTGACCCCTGTCACGTTCCCCATGCCGGGATTGGCCTTCACCGCTTTGCCGCCCTTGATCTCAATTTTGGGCGCGAACGTGAAGGCCACCGGCAGATCACCCCGGCTGGTTTTGACTTCGCAGGCGACCGGCTGCGGCGGCGTCACAAACGACACGTCGGGCGTCTTGACAGCGTCTTCAATCATCGCCCGCTCAAGCTTGATAGTAATCTGGCAGGACGCGTCCTTGAACAACTCGCGCGTAAGTTTCGCGATCGAGGCGCGGTCCTCTTCCTCCATCAAGGCGGGGAGGGCGCAAGAAATCTCCTTGCTATCGGACTCCATGAACTGGACCCAGCAGTCGGCCTCCTGCTGTGTCGGCGTTTGGGCGCTGGGGGCTGGGCTGGCCGCATTGGCCCAACCCGCTATCGCAGTGCTGAGGACCGCCGCTGACACTCGAACCCACGCACGACTCAATCCCATGAACCGTCCTTACTTCACAGCTTCTGGACACCGTTTCGCTACGAAGCCGTTGATCTCTTTCAACATCTGCTTCTGAAACAACCCGACCGTGTCCTCGATTTTTGCCGCCGACCAGATAACGGCCTTGACCGCTGCCGGCGCCTCGATCTCGCCGACACCGAGCGTTGCCGACGTCGCCACGCCAGCCTTGAACGTGATCTTGGGCGCCAATGTGATCTTGACCGAGGTAATGCTGCTGCCGGTCTCGGCATCGCATGACGCGGTGTGCGGCGGCATCTCCCGCACGTAGTCAGGCTCGGTCAGCGCCTTCACGAGCAGATCGCGCGCAATGTCGAGCTTGAGCAAGCAACGCGCATCGCCGAGGCCCCACTTGAACGACTTCTCCTTGATGCCATCCTCGATGAACTGGTGGCCCCAGGTCTTAGAAATATCGCAGCTCATCTGCCCTTCAGCCGGCCCCTTCTTCACGATCAGCCGGCAGACCGCCTGCTCGCACGCCTTGAGCTTGGCCGCCTCATCGGCCGGCACCTTGAAATCGGCCTTGGCCGGAGATGCGGTCAACGCGGCCGCAAGGACCAGCGCCGTCCAACTTACGCCAAACCTCACCATGTCGCTCCGTTCCCCCAATTGCCCTCGTGCGGAAAGTAAGGATGCTACGACATCCTGATCGGCCACATGAGTCCGAATTCAAAATTCTACCCATCATTCAGGGCGGGCAGCCGCGACGTGCTTGGCCGATCTCGACGGCGGGTATCGGTGGTACTCAACGAACGTGTTGACATTAAACATCTTCGTTGATAGAAACAATCCATGCGCGGTCCCCTATCGCCTATCCGGCTGCTGCCGCCTGTTGCGGGGGTCAACGATGTGAAGTTGGACGCCGTTTTCTTCGCTCTCTCCGATCCCATCCGGCGCGCGTTGCTCGAGCGATTGGATGGTCAGACGGTCACCGTTGGCGAACTGGCCGAGCCTTTCGGCATTTCCTTGCAGGCCGTGTCGCGCCACATCCAGGTGTTGGTTGCGGCGGGGCTCATAAGCCAGGAGCGAACCGGCCGCATCAGCCGCTGCAGTCTGGAAACCGGTCCGATCCTGGCTGCCACCGTCTGGCTCAGCCGTTACAGCAAGTACTGGGAGGCGCAGTTCGAGGGCCTTAAGGCGGCGTTGGCCAGGCCAGCGCCCAAGGCCAAAAGAAGCATAAAAAGAAGCCGCAAACGTTGAGTCTTCAACACAGGAGTCTTGTTATGAAGTACAAAGATGGAAAGACCAAGATCGACGGCTACCGCAAGCAGATCAAGACCCTGCGCGAGGAAATGCGCGCGGCTCAGAATGAATTGGAACCGCAGGTTGTCGAGGACTATGCGCTCGCAACTACCTCGGGGCCTGTTAAACTAAGCGACCTCTTTGGCGACAAAAAGGATCTCATCGTCATTCACAACATGGGCGCGTCCTGCCCGTACTGCACGCTCTGGGCGGACGGCTACAACGGGGTCGCAGAACATTTGGCCGACCGCGCGGCCTTCGTGGTCGTGAGCCCCGACGCGCCGGCGGCGCAGAAGAAATTCGCCGACAGCCGCGGTTGGCGGTTCCCTATGGCGAGCCACGGTGGCGGCAAGTTCGCCGATGATATGGGGTATAAGTCCGAAAAAGGCGGCTGGCTACCCGGCGTTTCAGTGTTCCGCAAAGATGGCGACAAAGTTTTACGCGTGTCCGACACAGCGCTCGGCCCTTACGACGATTTCTGCAGCGTCTGGCATCTGTTCGACATGATCCCAGGCGGCGCGGCCGGCTGGGGACCGAAGTTCAAATACGCGTGAGGCCCGGCCGGTTCGCCTGACACATAAAAGGGCTCGCGGCGCACCGCGAGCCCAATTTTTGCAGACCTGGCGTCGAAACTACTCCGCCTTATCGCCCTCAACCTCATCCCCGGTCGTGCGCTTCTTGAGCGCGGCGCCCAGGATGTCGCCCAGCGAGGCGCCCGAATCCGACGATCCGAACTGCGCCACGGCTTCCTTCTCTTCGGTGATCTCGAGCGCCTTGATCGACACCGATAGGCGGCGCGTGGCCTTGTCGACCTGGGTGACCATGGCGTCGACTTTGTCGCCCACCGAGAAGCGCTCGGGGCGGCGCTCGGAGGCGTCGCGCGAGAGGTCGGCGCGCTTGATGAAGGCGGTCTGGTCGGTATCGCCGATCTTCACTTCGATGCCGTTCTCCTGCACCTGGATGACGTGGCAGGTGACCGTCGAGCCCTTCTTCATGCCGGCCACATTCTCGAAGGGGTCGCCGTCAACCTGCTTGATGCCGAGGCTGATGCGCTCCTTCTCGGTGTCAACGTCCAGCACCACGGCCTTGACGTTGTCGCCCTTCTTGTAGGCCTTGATGGCCTCTTCGCCGGGCTGGTTCCAAGCCAGGTCGCTGAGGTGGACCATGCCATCGATACCGGTATCGAGGCCGACAAACAGGCCGAACTCGGTGATGTTGCGGATCTGGCCTTCGATGGCCGAGCCCTTGGGATGGATCGTGAGAAAGCTCTCCCACGGATTGGCCTGGGTCTGCTTGAGGCCGAGCGAAATACGGCGCTTGACCGGATCGACTTCCAGCACCTGGACTTCGACTTCCTGCGAGGTCGCGACGATCTTGCCGGGATGGATGTTCTTCTTGGTCCAGCTCATTTCCGAGACATGGATCAGGCCTTCGACGCCCGGCTCCAATTCGACGAAGGCGCCGTAGTCGGCGATGTTCGTGACCTTGCCCGAGAGCTTGGCGCCGACCGGATACTTGGTCTCGATCGACTGCCACGGATCGGACAAGAGCTGCTTCATGCCCAGCGAAATGCGCTGGCTGTCGGGATTGATACGGACGATCTGCACCTTGACGCTGTCGCCGACATTGACGATTTCGCTTGGGTGGTTGACGCGGCGCCAGGCCATGTCGGTGACATGCAGGAGGCCGTCGATGCCACCTAGGTCGATGAACGCGCCGTAATCGGTGATGTTCTTGACCACGCCCTCGATGACCTGGCCCTCTTCCAGCTTGGCCACGATCTCGGAACGCTGCTCCTGCCGCGTCTCTTCGAGAACCGAACGGCGCGAGACGACGATATTGCCGCGGCGCTTGTCCATTTTCAGGATCAGGAACGGCAGCGGCTGATGCATTAGCGGGCCGATGTCGCGCACCGGGCGGATGTCGACCTGGCTGCCGGGCAGGAACGCCACCGCGCCATCGAGATCGACCGTGAAGCCGCCCTTGACCTTGTTGAAGATGATGCCGGTCACCTTCTCTTGCTTGTTGAACTGCTGCTCGAGCTTGATCCAGCTTTCTTCGCGCTTAGCCTTTTCACGGCTGAGCACGGCCTCGCCCATCGCGTTCTCGACGCGCTCCAGGTAAACCTCGACGATGTCGCCCACCTTGAGCTGAACATCGGAGCCTGGGGTGAAGAATTCCTTGAGGGGAATGCGGCCTTCGGTCTTCAGGCCGACATCGATGATGGCGAGATCTTTCTCGATGCCAACAATCGTGCCCTTGATAACGTTGCCTTCCGAGAGGCCATCAGAGTCAAAACTCTGGTTCAGAAGGGCTTCAAAATCATCTCGCGTCGGGTTCATTTCGCGGCTCGAGGACGTCATGTGCGTTGCGGACATTCAAACTCCTAATTGCGTTCCCGGACTTCGGTTGCGTTCGGGGCATTGAAAACGGTCTTTCAGGGCAAACGCCCCGATCCCGCCAGCCAATGCATGGTTAAGCGTTGCCGCCCTGGCGGAACCCTCTTGGGATCGCAAATCCCGATAGGTCCCTAAAAGTCGACTGGATTGGCCGGTCCCAAAGAATATCAGGCGCACCTCAAAGGGAGGGACGCCCCGAACGGCCTGTCCTGGTCGAAATCAGATCCACGGCGGCTCTGAAGGCACCATCTATATCCAAATGCGTCGTATCGAGCAAGACCGCGTCTTCAGCTGGTTTCATGGGCGCCGTCTCACGGCCGGCGTCACGTGCGTCGCGTGCGCGGATGTCGGCCAGGACCTGCTCGAATGTCAGCACGCCGCCGGATTTTGAAAGCTCGGCAAAGCGACGCCGCGCACGTTCCTCGGGGCTCGCCGTGACGAAGATCTTAACGTTCGCCTGGGGACATACGACCGTGCCGATGTCGCGGCCATCCAGCACGGCGCCCGGGTCTTTGCGGGCAAAATCCTGCTGGAATTTCAATAGCGTGGCCCGGACTTCCGGGATTGAAGCAACGATCGAAGCCGCCTCGCCGGCCGCGCGCCCGCGTAAGGTGGGATCCCCCAGCGATGCAACCTTCAGCACTCGCGCGGCCACCACGCCGGCCCACACATCGTCCAGCTTCAAGCCGTGCGCCGCCACGTCGCGCGCCACCGCCCGGTAGAGCGTGCCGGTATCGAGGTGATGAAACCCAAAATGATCCGCAATGCGTGTGGCAAGCGTGCCCTTGCCAGACGCAGCCGGCCCATCGATGGCAATGATCATGCGCCAACGCCTCCGGCGATATGTGTACTGTGGTCAATCGGCATAGAGCAGGGCGGCGGCGGCTCTGTCAACGGCGGCGCATTTGGCTTTGACAGCCCCGTCCGGCCGTGCCACTGGGGGGGCCAGAACTCCACCAATTTCACCCGACTTTATGAGGGTCCGCATGTCCGACAAACAGGCTCGGGGCACCAAGCGTTCGTGCCAATCCTGCAACAACCGCTTTTATGACCTGAACCGCGATCCGATCGTTTGCCCGATTTGCTCGACGCCCTTCGTGCTGACCGCCGTCGAGGTCGCCGCCATCGCGGCCGAGGTTGCTTCCAGGCCGAAGCCCGCCAAGCCGACGCTGAAAGAAAAGGTGTTCGCGCTACCCGATACGCCGCCCGATGGTGACGAAACGCCGCCCGATGGTGACGAAATTCCCGATATGGAATCGACTGAGGCGCTTGCCGAGATCGAGGGGGAGGAGGCCGAGATCGCCGACGACGAGACCGCGGACACCTTCCTGGAACCGGAAGAGGGCGACGAGGCCGACGTATCCGGCCTGATCGAAGGGCCGGCCGAGGGCGAAGAAGAGACCTGAGTTCATTGGTGGAGTTGGCACGTGCGTCTCATTCAATATCGCCAAGGCGACACCCGTTACGTGGCCGTTGTCGAACCTGACGGCAGCCACGCGCGGCCTCTGGCCAAGGTTGCGACCGTCTACGAGTTGGCCATGGCGGCGCTCGCGATGGAAGAGACTTTGGAAAGTCTCGCTAGCCAGCTGGCGGGCGAAACGGCGGTGGACTACGCAGGCCTGCTCGCCGCGAATGAGGTGCTCGCCCCGCTGGACCATCCTGAACCGGCGCGACTGCATGTGACCGGCACGGGACTGACTCACACCGGCAGCGCGTCGGCCCGTGACAAAATGCATGCGTTCGCCAAGGCGTCCGGCGCGCCAGAATCCGACAGCATGAAGATGTTCCGGATGGGCGTGGAAGGCGGCAAACCCGGGCCAGGCAAGATCGGCGTGCCGCCTGAATGGTTTTACAAGGGCAATGGAACCAGTGTGGTCGCGCCCGGTGGCGCTTTGACGATTCCTGGCTTCGGCATTACCGGTGGCGAAGAGCCAGAGGTGGTCGGGCTCTATATCATCGACGGCGATGGCGGCCCGCGACGCATCGGCTTCTGCCTCGGTAACGAATTTTCGGACCATACCATCGAGGCGCAGAACTATCTGTATCTAGCGCATTCAAAGTTGCGCGCCTGCTCGATGGGGCCGGAGCTTCTGTTGGGTGATCTGCCGGCGAACATCAAGGGCAAATCGCGGGTGATGCGGGCTGGCAAAACCGTGTTCGAGGATGACGCCCTGCTCGGCGAGGCCAACATGAGCCACACCATCGCCAATCTCGAGCATCACCACTTCAAGTATGACAACTTCCGCCGCCCCGGCGATCTGCACGCGCATTATTTCGGCGCCGCGGTCCTGAGCTTCTCGGCCGGGGTCAAAACCCAACCCGGCGACGAGTTCGTGATTGAAGCCAAGGAATTCGGCCAACCCCTGCGCAACACGCTGGCGGCAGCAGACGATGAGGGCTTGGTGGTCGTGAAACCGCTTTAGTTCCCCACTTCCGACCCAGCACGGCGCTGTAGTGATGACTATCGAACCTGTCGCTATTCCCTTCGCCCGCAGGGAGAAGGGAATAGCGACGCTGTCTCCCGACATCGTGACTGGCCAACCTTGGTGACCTGTGCCATTCTGCCGCATGTGACGGCAGGAGAAGTGATCTCGCTTGCGACTGCGCCCGTTGACGCCGCCGCCGTTGGCTCCGTGCCGCCCTTGAGAAGGTGAGGATGAGCCATGGCGACTGTCGACATCATGCTGCCGGCCGAGACGGCTGGCGATCTGCCGGAAATCCGCACGATCACTGTCACGGACCTCGAGGACGCGCTGTCCAAGGGGTTGGCCGACTTCTGGGCCATGCCGACGCATATCGTGTTTCTCGGCCTGATCTATCCGGTCATTGGGCTGGTGCTTGGTCGCGCAGCCTTTGGCTATGATGTGATCCCGCTGCTTTATCCGTTGGCCGCCGGTTTCGCGCTGATCGGCCCGATCGCCGCCATTGGCCTCTATGAACTCAGCCGCCGCCGCGAGGCTGGGCTCGACACGTCCTGGCGGCACGCCTTCGACGTGTTCTATTCGCCATCCCTCAAACCCATAATCGCCGTCGGCCTTGGCCTGCTGGCGCTGTTCCTGGTGTGGATCGCCGTTGCGCAGAGCCTTTACACCTCGAACTTCGGCTATGCCGAACCCAAGAGCTGGTGGGCCTTTGCCCAAGACATCCTGTCGACGCCGCAGGGGCTGGGTCTGATCGTTGCGGGCAACGTGATCGGCTTTGTTTTCGCGGTCATTGCGCTGTGCGTCAGCGTCGTCTCATTCCCTTTGCTGCTGGATCGCCACGTTGGTCCCGTGACGGCCGTGGCCACGTCGGTGCGTGCCGTGTTGGCCAATCCGTTGATCATGGCGCTGTGGGGCCTGATGGTGGCGGTGCTGCTCGCGATTGGATTCGCAACGCTGATGCTGGGATTGGCGATCATCGTGCCGGTGCTCGGGCACGCGACGTGGCACCTCTACCGCAAAGTGGTCGTGCCCGACGACCGCCCGCACCCGTTCTACAGTCGCGAACGCAAGGGTTGGCACTACGGCGCCCAGTTCCCGGCGTCGCTATTCTCAATATACCCGGACCGGACGGCGAAGGACGAATAGCGCTCAGGTCGTCTCAAGCTTCGGAACGACCCGCTTCATGAACACATCGAACAGCGGCACGGTGAAGGCCGTGTCGCCGTGCGACTGGCTGTAGATCATACCCTTCTTGATCAGACTGTCGCGGGCGGGGGCGACCTGGCTGACTTTTTTACCTAGCACGTCGGAGATGGCGCCGGAGCGGTGCGGGCCGGGGCCGAGTTCCGCCATGGCGCGCAAGTACTGTTTTTCCTGCGGCGTAAGGCGATCGAAGCGCACCCGGAAGAAGCTCTCGTCGAGCCGTTTGGTAGCGTCGATGGTTGCCTGCTGAACGTCTTTGACGGTAATCGGCGATTGTTCGGCGACGTTCCAAGAATGGTAGCCCCATTCCTGCAGGAAATAGGGGTAGCCGCCCGTCACGCGCACGATTTCCGCCGTGGCCTCGGGTAGAATGGACTCGCCGGCGCGCAGGATAGGTTCGGAAATGGCGAAGCCGGCATCGACGTCGTTCAGGGCGCCGATGGTAATAAAGCTGAAGAGCCGCTCTGAGTAGGATTTGGCATCGCCCGACAGTCCCGCGATCTGCGGCAGCCCGGCGCCGAACAGGACCACCGGCAGCTTCAGTTGGCTGACGCGATGCAGCGCCGTGATGAGCGCGGCTAGTTCAGCCTCTTTCAGATATTGCAGCTCGTCGATCAGAATAGCGACGGCGGTCTTGCTGGCCTTGGCCGCCTCGCCGATGCTCACGATGAGATCGGTAAGGTCGCGCTCCAGCATGCCGCTATCGGCCGTGCCTTTGGTGTGGTCGAGATCCATGCCGACTTCGATATCGCCGACTTTGACCTTGAACCCCTTGGCGAAGGCTTTCAGGGCATGCCAAGCGGCCCGGCCTGCGGTGCTGATTTGTTCCTTGGTATCGAAGGAGAGGAGAATTCTGCGCAGTGCGGGAACCAGCAGGTCCGGCAGCCGATCCTTTTCGGGGGATTCGATGAATTCTGAGTGATACCCGGCCTCTTTGGCCATCAGCTGGATGCGGTTCAGCAGCACCGTCTTGCCGACGCCGCGCAGACCGACCAGGATGACGCTCTTTTCGAACCGCCCGGCCTTGATCCGGGCGAGCGCCACCCGGGTCTGCTCCAGCACCGGCCGCCGCCCCGTCAATTCCGGCGGCTCGGTGCCTGCTCCCGGCTCGAACGGATTGACGATGCCATCCATCTATAGAGACCTTAGGTGAAGTTATCGATATTCCGGAGTTCTATCCAAACATCGGTAACCTACCCTAAGCTTCTTATAAAAGCAAACGGCGCTGCGGTTGCACGCAGCGCCGTCGCAAAATTCTTCAAGAAAATCAGAAGCCTAGCTCTTAGCAACTTCGCCCTCGGCCGGGGCCGGCGCTTCGGCCACAGCAACCTCGGCGGCCAGCGCGCGCGACTGGCCCATCCAGTCTTCCTTTTCCATGCGGCCGTTCAGGCTCAGCGCCTCGTCCACCTTGGCCAGTTCGTCGTCCGAGAAATTCGCGATCTGCTCGAACTTGGTCACGCCTATCTTGCTCATGCGCGCCTTAAGCTCATCGCTGACGCCCTTGATCTTGGTGAGATCGTCGGCCTCGCCCTTGGGCTTCTTAAAACCCTTCCAGTTGTCGAGCTTGGCCAGCTCCTTGCCGCGCACGTCGGTGCGCTCGAAAATACGCGCCGCCTTGCCGCGCAAGCCGCGTAGATAATACAGCTTGGCCCGGCGCACGTCACCGCGGCGGACCACCTGAATGCTGTCGATCATGGGTGAATAGAGCGGAAAAATCCGCTCCACGCCCTCGCCGTAGGAAATCTTGCGGACCGTGAAATTCTCCTGCAATCCGCCGCCCGAGCGCGCAATCACGATGCCTTCATAGGCCTGGATGCGCGAATTATCTCCGTCGACGATCTTGACGTTGACCTTGACCGTGTCGCCGGCCTCAAAGCGCGGCACTGGGCGCTTCTCAACAAGCGCGCTGAGCTGGTCGTGCTCCAGCTTCTGGATGATGTTCATGGCGAAAGGCCTTTCAACGGCATGGCATTCGGAAATCGTGGCGAATACCATCCTCACGGAGCGGCCGGCCTCTCACAGTCGGAAGGGGCGACGGCTCACGAAACCCGGATGGCGGGGGAATTTGGCGGGTTCTAGCCGAAGTCGGTAACGGCGTCGAGGGAATTCGCGAACCGGTCCTTACGCGACATTAACCGGTTCCCGTTAAGCCTTGGACCTAGTCGTGATCGCGGAGCCCCGCCATGCGTCTTGCCTACGCCGTCTTTGCCAGTGTTGCACTTGCCGTGCCTGCCGCTGCCGCCTCCTTGCCCAGCTTTGACAGCGCCGCCTACTGCGCCAAGGTCGGCGTGATCGGGCTGACGCAGTCGACAGTGATGCTGGACGGCTGCATTCGTGAAGAGGTCTCGGCGCGGACTGAAATGGACGATACCTGGAACAACCTGACGCCGACCGAACAGGGGCACTGCCTGACCGCCGCGACCTTCGCGGGCGACGGCAGCTATGCGGTGATGAAGAGCTGCCTCGCGCGGTTGCGCGCAGATGCGACGCTGGATGGAGCAGATCGTACGCCGTAGGGTGGTGCTGAGCGCAGCGAAGCCCCACTCGGCAATCTTGTGTGTGGCGGTGGGCTTCGCTGCGCTCAGCACCACCCTACCGCAACGGTATCATGTCCCCATCCGTCCTGAACGTCGTCACCCCCGTCTTTGCCATCATCCTTGCCGGCTTCCTGGTCGCGCAGCGCCGCTGGCTGCCCGAGGGCACGGGAAAGGGCGTCTCGGACTTCATCTTCACCATCGCCATGCCGGCCATGCTGTTCCGTACCATGGCGACGGTGGAAGACTCCGGTGTTGCCCCGTTCGGGCTGTTGGTCGGCTATTTCGGGGCGAATTTTCTCACCTGGATTCTGGCATCCTACGCCACCACCCGCCTCTTGAAGCGGCCTGTCGAGGATGCACCTGCCATCGCCATGGCGGCCTGTTTCGGCAACACGGTGATGCTTGGCCTGCCGCTTGGCACGGCTTATTTCGGCGACCGCGCGGCGTCGGCCATCGCCGTGATCGTAGCGGTGCACGCGCCGGTCCTGTGGGTGGTTGCGACGTTGCAGCAGGAGTGGATCGGGCGCAGCGACAGGGCCAAATCACTCTCACGGGTGCGGGAAATCGCAATTGACCTGGCACTCAATCCGATCATTTTCGCCGTTCTCACCGGCAGCCTGTGGCGGCTGACGGGAATCGGTCTGCCGGCGGTCGCGGACAAGACGCTAGGTCTGCTCGGCCAGGCCGCCATTCCGGGGGCACTGTTCGCGCTGGGCATGGGGCTGACGCGCTTTGAGGTGCGCTCGGATCTGGCTGCGCTCTCGACCATCACAACGCTGAAACTGGTCGTCATGCCGCTCATCGCTTGGGTGCTTTCAGCAAGATTGCTCGGTTTGAGCCCAATAGGCACCGATACTGTAACACTGCTTGCCGCCGTTCCCACCGGGGCCAACGCCTTTCTGTTCGCTACGCGCAATGACCGCGCGGTGGGGCCGGTGTCCGGCGCCATTGCCGCGGGCACCGGGCTGGCTGCCGTAACCGTGTCACTGACGTTGATCCTGCTATCGAAGCCATGAGCGGCAAGGGCCGCGAGACTGCAAAATTGACACCGGGCAGGCTCTCCACTAGCAATGGCGCGGTTTTGGCATTGGACATTTTGCGGGCCAATTGCGCGTGCTATGCCTGACCATGACATTGCTGATTCCCATCCAGACATCACTTATCGCCCGAGACCCGGGGGCTGGACGCGGCGGCGTTGTTTCGACACCGCAGCGTCACGAAGCTCAATTAGAAGACCACCGGCAGCTCGCTGAATAGGGGCTAAATCGTTTCATGGAACTAGGCGACCTGATAAAGCCTGACGCTGTGCTATCCGGCGTTCGTGCGCAGAATAAAAAGGGTTTGCTGAGCGAACTTTCGCGACACGCCAGCGAGCTGCTGAAAGTCGATCAGTCTCTGATCCACGAAGCGGTGCAGCAGCGCGAGATGCTGTCCTCCACCGGGCTTGGCCGTGGCATCGCCATCCCGCATGCCCGCATGAAGCAAGTCGCGTCCATGTTCGGGCTGTTTGCCCGGCTGGAACAGCCAATCGCTTTCGGTGCCATGGACGGTGAGCCGGTTGATCTGGTCTTCCTGCTTCTGGCACCCGATGGAGCTGGAGCCGATCACCTGCGGGCGCTGGCCCGGGTCTCCCGCCTTATGCGCGATGCGCCGACGCTGGAGCGTCTGCGCGGCAGCCGCTCGCGCCACGCGCTCTATTCGGTGCTCACCGAGCCGATGACATCCAACGCCGCCTGATCGTCATGACCTTGGACGCCAAAGCTGCCGCGCCTTCCGCAACGCCGGCGAGCGGAGCAATCATGGTCATCCTGGCCGCGCTGCTGTGGAGCACCGGCGGTCTGATTGTGCGCGAGCTTGGTCCTATTGACAGCTGGACCATCGTGTTCTGGCGTTCGCTTACGGCCTTCGCCTTTCTGCTGGTTCTCGGGCTGGTACAGGAGGGGAGGCGATTTCCGCAAGCCATCGTCCGCATGGGCTGGCCTGGGCTTGTGATCGCTGCTTGCTATACGGTGGCGTCAATCGGATTTGTCGTTGCCTCCAAGCTCACGACGGTAGCTGAAGTCCTGATAATTATGGCGTGCGCACCTCTGTTGGCCGCGCTGTTGGGACGCTTGGTCATCGGAGAACGGCTGAACGCGCTGGGGTGGCTGGCAATGGCCGCATCCGTCATCGGGATCGGGATGATGGTCTCCGACAGCTTCGCTCATGGCAGCATCGCGGGGGATCTGGTGGCCCTCGCAATTGCCTGTGCAGTCGCGGTCTCCACGGTGACATTCCGCAAATCAAGCCATGTCAGTCTGGTGCCTGGGGTCTGCCTCGCGGCCTTGTTCGCGATGATACTGGCGTTGCCGCTGGCCCATCCTTGGCGGCTGCCGGCGCGCGAGCTGTGCCTGGTAACCTTTTTCGGTGCCGGCCAGCTCGGGCTGGGGCTTGCGCTGTTTGCCTCCGGCGCGCGTCTGATACCGGCGACCCTTACTGCCATGCTGGGCGTGTTGGAGCCGCTGATCGGACCGTTCTGGGTGTGGCTGGCGTTTGGCGAAAAGCCCAGTCCCGCAGGCCTGGCCGGCGGGACAATCGTGATTGCGGCGCTAGTTGTGTTCTTGCTCGCCGGGTTGCGCCGCCGCTAGACCGATGCGACACATCAAAACTTACCACAGCTCGTGCGTCTCGTCGAAATAGCCGACCGCGTCGCCCGCCTTGCCGGGCG
This sequence comes from Hyphomicrobiaceae bacterium, assembly GCA_043741375.1. GTDB lineage: Bacteria > Pseudomonadota > Alphaproteobacteria > Rhizobiales > Hyphomicrobiaceae > JANYHF01. The sequence goes on from JAYUAJ010000336.1 coordinate 19,295, forward strand.
GCCAAACGGTCTGCGACCAGCCGGGCCGGGGCAGCGCGCCGAATTTGCCCTCGTGAAACGTAAGTGGCCGCCCCTCCATGCGGGCGATGCCCTCGATGGCGCCGATGTAGAGAACATGGTCGCCGCCATCGACCGCTTGGTGCAGGCGGGCGGCAAAATGCGCGACCGCGCCGCGGATAGCGGGTAGGCCGTGGAAATCTTCGAACAGATCGGTCAAGTCGGCCTGAGGCTTGCCCGCGAAGTGCCAGGCAATGTGTTCCATATGCTCGGCCAGGATGCTGACACCGTAGCGGCCTGTGGCCTCGATCTTGCCGATCAGCCGCGCTTTGCGGCTGACCGAAACCACAATCAGCGGCGGCTCGAGCGATACCGACATGAAGGCGTTCGCGGTCATGCCGTGGTCGCCGGCCGAATCTCGGGCTGTGATAACGGTCACACCGGTGGCGAACGCGCCGCAGGTGCGGCGCAGCTCTTTCGGGTCGATGCCCACCACCGTCCCGCTCCCGTCGCCCATGCTCATTGCTGTGCCGTCCTTGTTCACAATCCCGGCAGCTTGGGGTAGTTCGCGCTGCTGCTCAACCCAATTCGCCGCCAGCCTGTTGCGCAATCGGAGGGCGACGTCTAAGAGCGGCAAAAGCGTCCACGAGGCAAGCGACCCTTGACCAACCCCTGCATCATCTGCGTCGCCATCACCGGCAGCCTGCCGACCAAGGCCAACAATCCGGCGGTGCCGATCTCGGTTGCCGAGCAGATTGAGAGCACGCATGAGGCGTTCGAGGCCGGCGCCAGCATCGCCCATTGCCATGTGCGCGACGACGCGGGCAAGCCGACGTCCGATCCGGAGCGCTTCGCGCGCCTGAAGGAGGGGTTGGAAAAGCACTGTCGCGGCATGATCGTGCAGCTCTCGACGGGCGGGCGTTCGGGCGCGGGCTTGGCGCGCGGCGGCATGCTGGCACTACAACCCGATATGGCGTCTCTGTCGGTGGGATCGAACAATTTCCCGACCCGCGTTTATGAGAACCCGCCCGATCTGGTCGACTGGCTAGCCGCCGAAATGCTG
>JAYUAJ010000337.1:0-9122 GCA_043741375.1 Hyphomicrobiaceae bacterium
TTGAAGATACGTGCAGTCATTGCGGAGTCCGTGCGGGCGGGTCTGTGAAATGGTCGGGGCAGCGGGATTCGAACTCGCGACCCCTTGCTCCCAAAGCAAGTGCTCTACCAGGCTGAGCTATGCCCCGATGGTGCGAACTAACGCCATGGTGTGCCTGTTTGGGCGCGTCGCGTCAAGCTGACTGGATAGAATCAACGTCGGTCAGTTCGAGCCAACGGGCAATGACTGAGCCGTAACTTTATCGCCGCGCGCAAAACCAAGACGGCGCACCGCGCCTGCTTTCAACTCCAGGACAAATTGCGCAACACCGTCGGAGGAGATGATGCGTTCGGACAACGGCTCGGCATTTTCAACGATATGCGCAATGTGCCCGTCGTCGCCGATGAAGATCATATCGAGAGAAATGTATGTGTTCCGCATCCACATCGTGATGCCTTGGGGCTTTTTGTAAATGAACAGCATTCCTTCGTCGTCGCCCATGCGCCGGCGGAACATGAGGCCCTGCTCCTGTTCCGGCCCGCTAATGGCGATTTCAGCGTTGATCGTCCTGGTGCCGGACTTCGTAGTCAAGGTCACGGTTTCGCGACGCATTCCGCCTGCATTTTCTTGGCATCCTGAAAGTCCGATCGAGAGCGCGCATGCAAAAAGGGCCGCCGAGGCGACCCTTCGCAAGCGAAAATGGCGGCTACGACCCAAGCCGCAACTAGCGTCAGTTCTGCTGCATATTGCGCGGCTGTGCGCCATCGGGCTTCAACTCGGCTGCCATGCTGCCCTTGGACCCACCGCCAAAGCGCACCATAACATACTGTCCAGGACGCAGTTCTGTAAAGCCGAAGCGGCGCAGCGTTTCCATGTGAACAAAAATGTCAGGAGTGCCGTCGCCGCGGGTCAGGAAGCCAAAGCCGCGGATGCGGTTGAACCACTTGACCATGGCCCGCTCCCACTCGCTCTCGGCCTCGACCTGAACGTGGGTGCGCTGTGGTAACTGGCTGGGATGAACCGCCGTCGATTCATCCATGTCCAGGATGCGAAACGCCTGCAGCCCCTTGGGCCGGCGTAGCACCTGGGCGACCACACGAGCCCCCTCGTAGGCCGACTGGAAGCCGCCAGCGCGCAGGCAGGTTACATGCAAAAGCACGTCCTCGCCGCCGCCATCAGGAATGATAAAGCCGTACCCCTTGGAGGGATCAAACCACTTGATCATTCCAGCAACTTCAATGAAATCGACCGGAATTTCGTCGCCGACGACAGTTCTGTCGACGCCGACAAGACTGGATGCCTCAGGAGTTGCTTTCGTTGGCATTATGCTGGTCCCCGCATACTAGTGTCTACTGTGCCGTTCGCATCGCTTATTCTCGGGGAACTCTGCCCTCATCCCCGAATCAGCGACTCAGTCTTTAATGTCCCGAAGATACCATCGTGGCCTTGGCTGGCCAGCAGTTTGTTACCAACATGGCGCAATTCTCCACATGTCCCGCTCAGGGTTAGTCCCGGCGCACCCTGATCAATGCAGAGAATTTGATGTAAGCCGAAGGAAAAGCATGACAATTTTTATTCCGCCTCTGAGCATTGGGGCGCATCCGGCCGGCCCGGAAATCGCGACACGTTGGCGCTGATAATTGTGACGCAATTGCAACAGCGCGGGGGCGGCACCGTACGTAGGGGTGCTGAGGGAGATCGTTGCCAGGGTTTGGAAGCACTGCTATCCCGACTCACCTGTTCGCAGCGACAAACCGGAGTACCCTGCCATGCGCTACCTTCACACAATGGTGCGAGTGACCAATTTGGAGGCCTCGCTCGACTTCTATTGCCGCAAGTTCGGTATGATCGAGACGCATCGGATCACCAACGAGAAGGGCCGGTTTACTCTCGTGTTCCTGGCCGCCTCGGAAGACGTCGTTTCGGGCCAGGCGGACAAGTCGAAGCTGCTGGAGCTGACCTACAACTGGGACCCGGAAGCCTATACCGGCGGGCGCAGCTTTGGGCACCTGGCCTACGAGGTCGACAATATCTACGAGACCTGCGAGCGGCTGATGAAGGATGGAGTCACCATCAACCGCCCGCCGCGCGATGGGCACATGGCTTTCGTGCGCTCGCCTGACAATATTTCGATCGAGATCCTGCAGAAGGGTGGCGCGCTACCGCTGGCTGAGCCCTGGAAGTCGATGCCGAACACTGGCGCGTGGTAGTTGGAGCGGCCTAGTTCCCGCTGCCCCGCGACACATCGCCCGTAGTTTGCCGCTCAATCGGGACCGCGCCGACATTGCCTCACTCTGGCAATTTTGGCATGGTTCGGCTCGAATTTTCATTGGTTCGGCGGACTTGCGCCGGTTCGCATCGATGTTTTGCGACCGGCGGGCCTGCCTAGCCGCGTCATCGAAAATCAATCCAACGTTTGCGCCCGTGACTGGGCGCGCCAGCACGGGGAACCAACAGAGATGCATACAATGTGGGCCATCATCGCCTTGGGGGCACTTGCCCTCGTTTACGGAGCTTGGGCCACCCAGAGCCTCCTGGCGGCGCCGCAGGGTAGCGCCAAGATGCAGGAAATCGCTGGCGCGATTCAAGAGGGTGCGCAGGCCTATCTGTCGCGCCAGTACACCACCATCAGCGTCGCCGGCCTCGCGATCTTCGCGCTGGTAGCGGTATTTCTGGGCTGGCCCGAAGCCATCGGCTTTGCGCTCGGCGCAATCTTGTCCGGCATTGCCGGCTTTGTCGGCATGTGGGTGTCGGTGCGCGCCAACGTCCGCACCGCGCAGGCCTCCAGCGTCAGCCTCGCTGACGGATTGGCCATGGCCTTCAAGTCGGGCGCCATCACCGGCATGTTGGTCGCTGGCTTGGCGCTGCTCGGCGTCGCCGTCTACTTCTACATCCTCACCCAGATGATGGGCCTCGATCCGACGTCGCGCACGGTTGTGGACGCGCTGGTATCGCTCGGGTTCGGCGCCTCGCTGATCTCGATCTTTGCCCGTCTTGGCGGCGGCATCTTCACCAAGGGCGCCGACGTTGGCGGCGATCTCGTGGGCAAGGTTGAAGCCGGCATCCCCGAGGATGATCCGCGCAACCCCGCCACCATCGCCGATAACGTTGGCGACAACGTCGGCGATTGCGCCGGCATGGCCGCCGACCTGTTCGAGACCTACGCGGTGACACTGGTCGCCACCATGGTGCTGGCCTCGATCTACTTCGCCGGCCAGCTGAATGTCGGTGTCATGATGATGTATCCGATGACGATCGGCGCGGTCTGCGTGCTGACCTCGATCATCGGCACCTTCTTCGTGAAGCTGGGCGCTAACAACTCGATCATGGGCGCGCTCTATCGCGGCTTTATCGTCACTGGCCTGTTGTCGCTGATCGCGATCTACTTCCTCACCGACCGGCTGATTGGCTTGTCGACGGTGCTGCATCCGAACGGAACGACGCTGTCGTTCACCGGCATGGATCTGTTCCTGTGCGGCCTTGCAGGCCTCTGCGTCACGACCCTCATCATCGTCGTCACTGAATACTACACGGGCACGGGCTACCGCCCCGTGAAGTCCATCGCCGAGGCTTCGCGTACCGGGCACGGCACCAACGTGATTCAGGGCCTGGCTGTCTCGCTTGAGGCGACCGCGCTTCCGGCACTTTCGATCATTGCCGGCATCATCGTCACCTATAAGTTGGCTGGGCTGTTCGGCATCGCCATTTCGGTGACCACCATGCTGGCGCTGGCCGGCATGGTGGTAGCGCTCGATGCCTTCGGACCAGTCACGGACAACGCTGGCGGCATCGCCGAGATGGCGGGCCTACCGAAAGAAACGCGCAAGACGACGGACGCTCTTGACGCTGTCGGCAACACCACCAAGGCCGTCACCAAGGGCTATGCCATCGGTTCGGCTGGTCTTGGCGCTCTGGTCCTGTTCGCGGCCTACAACGAGGATCTGAAGTTCTTCATCGCCAAGGCAGCTCCCGGCACGTTCTTCCATGGCGTTACGGTCGACTTCTCGCTGTCCAATCCTTACGTCGTGGTCGGCCTCCTGTTCGGCGGCCTCCTGCCCTACCTGTTCGGCGGCATCGCCATGACGGCCGTGGGCCGGGCTGCCGGCGCCATCGTCGAAGAGGTGCGCCGCCAGTTCAAGGAAAAGCCGGGCATCATGACCGGCAAGGACCGTCCGGACTACGGCAAGGCCGTCGACATCCTGACCAAGGCCGCCATCCGTGAGATGATCGTACCGTCGCTGTTGCCGGTGCTGTCGCCGATCGTGTGCTTCTTCCTGGTGCGTTGGATCGCCGGGACGGGCGATGCGTTCGCCGCCCTTGGCGCCATGCTGCTCGGCGTGATCGTGAACGGCCTGTTTGTCGCCATCTCCATGACGGCTGGCGGTGGTGCCTGGGACAACGCCAAAAAGTACATCGAGGACGGCCACTTCGGCGGCAAGGGGTCGGACGCCCACAAGGCGGCCATTACCGGCGATACGGTTGGCGATCCCTACAAGGACACCGCTGGGCCGGCCGTCAACCCGATGATCAAGATCACCAACATCGTGGCGCTCTTGCTGCTGGCCGTGCTCTCGCACTCGTAGAAGTCGGCACGTTGATGATTGCTAAAGGGCTCGGATCCATGGATCCGAGCCCTTTTTTCTTGGACCTTGCCCGGACAGGCGGCACCTCGACTCAGCTGAGCAGTTGCGGCTCACTGCGGCCCGCAATGCGCATTTTCACCTGCTGATCCTTGAACTCGTCGGCTTTAAGCTGCTTGAGGAAACGTGGCACGACGCGCTGATCGCCGGCGACTGCGATTAACCAAATGTTGTCTCCCGATGCCCAGTCGTTGAAGCCGAGACCGATTTGACCGTCGGGCGCTTCAGAAAGCCGTTTGTCGATCGCGGGGGAAACGCGCGCCCAGAGGGCAACTGCGGCTGGAACGACCAGTCCGGCCGGCGACTGAGCGCCAACAGCAGCTGGCGCCTGGGCGATCTTGTATTGGCCGGCCATGACCGGCGGCAGAACCAGCCATTCGAGGTCGGCAAGCCGCAGGTTGCGGAACTGCTGGTCCCGCATGAGGATCGCGATGATGTGAGAGAAGTTCTGCGCAAACCGGGCCTGGCGCAGGTCATGTGCGCTGGGCTGTGGGGCTGGCGTCGGGTCAATCGGCTTTGATCCGTTGAGATGCGACAGCGAGGCCGCCGAAGCGTCGGTGTTTACCATCATGATCGTCACCTTGGTTGGTTCCTGTTCAAGGTATCGCTGCAAGAATCGGACCGGCCGCCCGGGCTTTCGCCAAAGCGGCCGGTTGACGTGGCTAAAGCGTGAACTCAAGAGCACTCAGTCCGCCCGTGTAGTTCCGCAGCAAGATCTCGAAGTCCGCACCAAGGGCGTTGTTGACGTTGCCCTGGACCAGCGTCGATTCCAGGCTGCCGTTGCCGTCTGAGTCGAACAGTTGGAAGCGGATCTGACCTGAGGTCAGAACTGCGCCGGCTGTCGTGTCGCTAAAGGCCAAGCCGCCGATGAAGCTGAACGCGTCGTTGCCCAAGATCGTCGTGTTCGCGTCGATATCGAACAAATCGATCTTGTCGCCAACCTGGAAGTCCAGGATGACGTCCCGATTCAACCCCACCACCGACTCGTTGATGGTGTTGAAGTCGAAGGTGTCATTGCCGATACCGCCAGTCATACTGTCTCTGCCGATGCCGCCGATGATGGTGTCAGCTCCATCGCCGCCGTTGAGCGTGTCGTTGCCGGCCAGCCCGTTGATGATGTCGTTGCCATTGTTGCCGTTGATCGTGTTGGCGGCCTGACCACCGGTCAGGTTGTCGGCGAAGTTGCTGCCATGGATGGTGAACCCTTCCGTCTGGTTCGCCAGTGAGATGGTAACGTTGCCAGCGGCGCCAAGGGCGGTGACGACCTCGACCGTAACGATCTGAGCGTTGGTCGCGGTGTTGAGCGAGGTCGACGTTGCGCTCAGCACGATGGTGTCGACGCCGGCCCCACCGATGACGGTGTCAGCGCCGTCGAAGCCGAAGAACGTGTCGGTACTGGCGCCCGCGCCACCATTCAGGATGTTGGCGTTGGCGTCGCCCGTCAGGTTGTCGGCACCCGCGCCGCCCGTGACGTTGCTGATGTTGGCGATCGAGGTGAACCCGGTCGCGGTGCCAGCCGCCAGATTGACGGTGACGCCGTTCGCCGAGGTGTAACTCAGCGTGTCGGTGAGGCCGAGCATGTCAGCGACAACCGATTCGACGCCGGTGACCGTGTTGCCGCCTTCGAAACTCGTGATGACGCCAGTCGCGTTCAAGACGACATCAAGCGTCTCGTTGGCAGTCGTACCGGCGATGATCAGGGTATCGGTACCGGTGCCGCCGTCGATGTTGTCGATCCGGTCTCCGAAGGTGTAGCGGATGATATCGTTGCCCGCGCCGCCCGAGACGGTGTCATTGCCCAACCCGCCGGTCAGATCGTCGTTGCCGTCGCCACCGTTCAGGGTGTCTGCGCCGGTTCCGCCGAGCAGGGTGTCGTTGCCCGCCAGACCGTTGAGGAGATCCGCGCCGGCGCCGCCGTTGGCGATGTCGTCGAAGGTTGTCAGCACCGGCGTATCGCGGCGTCCCGATCCTACGAACGATGTGCCGACGCCATCGGTCGGGTTGGAGATGACGGTTTCCACGGTCCCGCTACCGTCGACGAAGCTGACAACGGCGCGCAGGATCTGGCCAACTTGGGCAGCCGCCGGCGTGAAGGCCGCCGTCGTTGCACCAGCGATGTCGGTCCAGGTTCCGTTCGGCAACGTGCCAACCGGGGCGACTTGCCACTGGAAGTTGAACGTACCGAGCCCGTTGGTATCGGCGATGGTTCCGGTGTCCAACGTCAGGGCCTGACCCGCCGTCGGCGTACCGCCATTGGCGTCGACGATCACCGGAGCGCCGGTGGCCGGGCTGACCAGGAAGACGGTTCGCAGATCGACGGTGGTGAAGGTGCCAGTCGGGGCGCCGGCAGCGTCACGGTTGGTAAAGCGCAGGAACTCGATGTTGGATAACGTGTCAGTTCCTTCATTGCCCAAGAGCGTATCGGGCGCCAGAACACCAGTGATCGGATCGGCGACCAGGATCGGCGTCGTGACGTTGTCTGTCACGGTAACAGTGCCGTTGAGGTTTCTCGTTATGGTGTAGTCGGAACGGTTGCCGGCATAAACAGCCGTGTCGGTGTCGGTCGCCAGGGCACCGGTGGTGATCAGCTCACGCACGATCTTCAATTGGCCGGGATTGATGTGATCCGGTCCCCTTGAGAGCATGCGCGCCTTGATCTCGTTCATGCTGTCGACCGAGAATAGCACCGGACCACTGCCGTCCTTGTTTTCGTGCACGGCGATGCGTACGTTCAGCCACGTGTCGCCGTCGATCAGGTCGTTGCCGGCCTTGCCGAAGATTGTGTCGCTACCGGCGCCGCCGAGCAGGATGTCGCCGCCGTTTTGCGGGTCGAAGACGGTGATGTCGTTGCCGAGGCTGGCAAAGGTCGCTCCTCCCGCGATTGCCGCCACAGTCGCCGCAGACTGCCCGAGCAGTGCGCCGGGGGCGCGTTTGATAAACTCCTCCATCCCGTCAATCAGTTGAACGTTCTGCGACAGCAGCTGGCTGTCGGTAACGGGGCCCCCGACGGGACCGGTCGCCACGCCGACCGCGCCGGTCGGAACGTTGGTGCCGATGATCGTGTCGTTGTACTTCCACCCCGATGCGCCTTCCACGGCGTCGTTGCGGTCGCGCAGGGTCAGAGCCTGTTGGTTGACGAAGCGCGAGATGCCGAGGTCAATCACCGCGCCAGAGGTATCGGTATCGCCTTTCTGAATGATCCAGTCAAAGCCCAGCATGCCGTTGGCGCGGGTGATGCCGGCGTTGCCGAACATGATGTCGTCGCCCGATTCACCGTCATAGTCGGTGTCGTTGCCCTGACCGTTCAGCACGTCGTGGCCGATGATGGGCGAATTGAAGAACAGGTCCGAATTTTCGCCCGAGATCCCGTCGAAGCCTTCACCGCCTTCGATCCAGTCGTTGCCCTCGTTGCCGGCCAAGCCATCGGCGCCGGTGCCGCCGAGGATGAAGTCGTCACCTTCGCCGCCGAACACTTCGATCACATCGGCGCCGCCCATGATAAAGTCGTTGCCGCTGTCGCCGAAGAGAATGTCGCCGACCCCCAGCCCGGTGCTGATAACGTCATTGCCCTTGTTGCCGCGCAGCAAGTCGCCATCGCCGAACGGGTCTTCGATGATGTCATCGCCGTCGCCGCCAAATACCTGGTCGGCTTCCGTGCCGCCGTTCAGGTAGTCGTCGCCGCCGTCGCCCCAGAGAGTGTCGATGCCGCGGTCGCCATAAAGTGCGTCATTACCTTCGGTGCCGCCGAGTACGACGTGCTCGCCGCCGTGGAATTTGAGGATGTTGCCGTCAATCTGACCATCCCCGTTGGCATCGGCAGTGCCGTCGGTCCGCTCGACCTTGGTGGTGAGATGGAACAAGCCATCTTCCCAGACCACGTCGTTGCGGACACGATTGCCAGCGACGAAGGTATCGCCATCCTGCGCTACCAGCTTATCGAGTTCGATAATGGCGTCGGCGGTATCGAACAGCGTACCGTTGACGTGTGTCGAGTGCAGATCGCCAAGGCTGGTGTTGCGCATGACCAAATCGGAGAAGGTGTTCGGCTCAAGCTGATTGAGCAGGTTCATGCCCTGCGTGCGGCTGAGATAGTAGAAGCGATCACCATTCTGCAGGTTCTCCATCTGCGTCTCGAAGACGAAGTTGAAGGTCGAGCCCAGCATGCCGCCAAACTCGTTCTTGGACTCGGCGAGACCACCGATCCACAGATCGACGCCGTCCAAGCCGCCGCGATTGTCATTGGCATTGGCGTGGCCCAGGCCGTAAATACCGGTTCCATTCATGAAAGCTTTGAAGTCCGCGGTGTCAGCCGCCATGTCGCCGGGCGCGCCTAACACAATGTGCGTGGCCGCATCGCGCTTGGCCGCCGCCGTCGTCGCGGCGGTGATGAGGGGGTGCGTGCCGTAGGCGGCGATGAAGTTGATGATGGACAACGGATTCTTGATGTGCTGGCCGAAATCCGACCAGCTGTCGTAGGGCCGAAGGTTGACATCGCCCGTCATG
>JAYUAJ010000338.1:0-3932 GCA_043741375.1 Hyphomicrobiaceae bacterium
GCGCGGTCGAACAGCATCTCGATGGTCGCAGCCGGGAGATTGCAATCGGCGAACACGATGGTTGTTGGGGTGACGCCGGCCAGAGCCGGCCTGACGCGATCGGGCGTGAGCTGATCAAAAATGCTCATATCGGCGAAGGCGACGTGCATGTCGCCGCCCTCCATGGCGGCGATGTATTCGGCGGTGGAGCCGCCTGCGATGTTGAGAAGATGCTCGACGCCCACCCCCGTGTCCTCAAGCCGCTGCTTCAGCCGTGCGCCAGACGCGTCGTCGCCGATGACGCTGACCAGGTCGACCTTGCCTTTCAGCCGTCCGAGACTCTCGGCGACATTGCGTGCGACGCCGCCGAAACTTGTCGCCGAGGTGACGGGATTGCTGACGCCCAGCGCAAAGCCGTCCGTACACGTAAGGTTGCGGTCGACGGTGGCGCCGCCAATGCAAATCACGGGGATCGGGAACGATGTCACGCGCGCAACCTGAGGTTCTTGGGGTCGTAGACGGGTTCGGCAAGCACGCGGGCTTTGCAGAGTTTTCCGAGGATGTCGACTTCGAGCACGGCGCCGGGCGCGGCAAGCTTAGGCTCGACATAAGCGAAGGCCAGGGACTGCCCGACGCTATATCCGTATGCGCCCGAGGTTGTTACGCCGACAGCTTCGCCATTCGCAAAGACAGGTTCGCCACCGAGGCAGTCGGCGTCTCCGGCATCCACGGCGAGATAGACGAGTCTTATCCGCGCTCCTTCCTGCTTGGATTTCTGCGACGCCGCCTTGCCGATGAAGTCCGGTTTGTCGAAGCCGATGAAGCGCTCCATGTCGCCTTCTACGAGGGTGATCTCGTTGGTGAGCTCGGAACCCATCCCGCGATAGGCCTTCTCCATACGGAGCGAGTTCATGGCGTAGGCGCCGAACAGGCTGCTCACGTTGGGTCGTAGCGCATCGTACAGTTTTGGCAGGTCCGTCATGCGCGCATGCAACTCATATCCCAATTCGCCGACGTAGTTTACCCGCAGCGCCCGGACGGCAACGCCGGCGATGTCGATCTCACGCCCCGTCAGCCAAGGGAAGGCGGCGTTCGAAAGATCCGTTTTGGTGTGTGCCGCGAGCACGTCGCGCGCCTTCGGCCCCGCCAGCACCAAAACACCGTGGTCATCGGTGACGTCGGCGATGGTCACGCGTTCGCTGGGCTTGCGCCGGTTGGTCAACAGATCGAGATCGCGGATTTGTCCAGTCGCTCCCGAGAGCAGATAGAACCGATCCTCCCCCAGACGGGTGACGGTGAACTCCGTCTCGATACGCCCGCCCACTGTCAGCAGATGCGTCAGCACGATGCCGCCGTCGCGCCTGGGCAGCTTGTTGGCGAGCACGCGATCCAGAAAGGCCGCCGCATCAGGTCCGCTCACCTCATATTTGGAGAAGGTGGAGAGGTCCATCAACCCGCAAAATTCGCGCACCGCCTTGCACTCGGCAGCGACGGCGCCCATATGCTCGCCGCGTTGGAACGTATACGTCTCGCCTGTCCCGGTTTTGTCGTACCAGCGCGGGCGCTCCCAACCGGCGATCTGCATGAATTGGCCGCCCTCGGCCGCCAGACGGTCGTACAGCGATGACACTCGCACCTTGCGGCCCGCGTCGTGCTGCTTGCCCGGCGGCATGCAGGCGTACATATGTTCGTAGTCGTTCACCGAGGTGATGCGCGCATACTCCTTGGTCGCCCAATTGCCGAAGCGGCGCGGATCGAAGTCGGCCATGTTGATCTCGGCCGCGCCGTGCACCATCCATTCAGCGAGATATTTGCCCATGCCCGCGCCCTGGCAGACGCCAATGGAAACGCCCGCCGCCATCCAATAGCCGGGAGACCCGGGGGCGGGGCCCAGCAGGAAGTTGCCATCCGGCGTATGCGTGATCGCGCCGGAGATGATCGACTTGATGCCCGCTTTGCCGAACAGCGGCATGCGTTCGGTGGCCTTCTCAAGCCAGGGCGTCAGACGGTCAATCTCGTCCGGAAGCAGCTCGCTCTCGAAATCCCACGAAATGCCGTCGTCGAACACGCTGTGGGCGCCCTTGGTCTCATAGGGGCCGATCAGCACGCCGTTGGTTTCCTCACGGATATAGCAGTGGCTATAGGGATCGCGGATGACGGGAAGTTCCTTGGCGAGGTCGATCAGCTCCTTCAGCGGCTCGGTGATGATGTAGTGGTGCAGCATGTTGGCGATGGGGACGTTGTGGCCGGTCCACTTGCCGACCACATCGGCATAGGATCCGGCGGCGTTTACCACGTGCTGGCAGAGGATGTCGCCCTCTGCGGTGGTCACTTTCCATTCGCCCGACGGCAGGTTTTCGATATTTGAGACCCTGTTGCGGCGCGAAATGGTAACGCCGAGTTTGCGCGCTCCCGCCGCCATGGCGTTGGTGACGTCGGCAGGGGCGACATGGCCATCGCTAACCGTAAGGAACCCCAGCTTGACCCCAAACGTCTCCAGATAGGGGTGATGCTGACGGATCTCCTCGGGCGATATGAGGTGCGCCTCGTAGCCGATCACCTTGCTCATGGCGTGGACGTGGGTGAACCAGTCCACCTCTTCGTCGCTGATGGCGAGGCGAATGCCGCCGCAGCCATGCCAGCTCACCTGATGCCCTGTCAGCTCGGGCAGCTTGGGATAGAGCTGCGTCCCATAAAGGTGAATTTTCGAAAGGCTATAGCCGCCGTTGAAATGCGGGCACTGCCCCGCCGCATGCCAGGTCGAGCCCGACGTTAGCTCGCCCTTTTCCACCAGCACAACATCGGTCCAGCCTTCGAGGGCGAGATGGTAGGCGAGGCCAACGCCGACGATGCCGCCGCCGACGATGACGACGCGGGCGTGTGAGGGTAAGGACGGCATCTGCAACTCCTGAATGATTGTTGCGCTACCCTAATCTTAACCCTTGCTGGCGCAACCCGTTGCGCACGAAAACCCCTTGCCTGGCACTATTAACCGCGTATGAAGACGCGTGCGCAAACAGGTCAGCCTTGGCCCAACGTTTGCGATACCCCGCTGGTGTTCGGCGTTCAAGGTGGGTCGATGATGGATGCGGGTTTTCTCAACTATGTGCTGACGGCAGCGATCGGTTTCGCCATCGGCGGCGTGCTCATGAGCGGGCATTTTATGGTCACCGGCAAGCCGCTAGGCTTCGCGATGACGCAAGGGCGCTCCGGGCTCATGCCGCTGCAGATCGCGCTGCGCCTGATTGCAGGCCCGGCCATCCTGGTGCGCAATGTCTTCACCATGGAAGATGACAGCATCAGCCTGACGGTGGCCGGCGTCGCGGTTGCCTCGCTGTGGAGCCTGGGCTGCGGCCTACTCCTTCTGCAAACCATCGGCCACGGCTGATCGCAACGCCCATGACCCAGTTTCATCTTGGCCCAGATCATCCGATCCGTCCGGTGGCCGACAGCTGGGTAGCACCCAACGCGACGCTGATCGGCCGGGTGCGGCTTGAGATCGACGCCAGCGTCTGGTTCGGGGCGGTGCTCCGTGGTGACCAGGAATGGATTGCCATCGGCGAGCGCTCGAACGTGCAGGACAATTGCGTGCTGCATACCGATATGGGTTTTCCTCTCGTCATCGGACCGGACTGTACCATCGGCCATATGGCCATGCTGCACGGCTGCACCATCGGACCCAACACGTTGATCGGCATCGGCGCGGTCGTGCTCAACGGCGCGCGCGTAGGCGCCAATTGCCTGGTCGGTGCCAAAGCGCTCATCACCGAGGGCAAAGTGATTCCCGACGGTTCAATGGTCATGGGCGCGCCCGGAAAAGTCGTGCGCACTCTGACGGACGCCGAGATCGCAAGAAACAAAGCCGCCGCCGCCCATTACGCCGCTAATTGGCGCCGCTACGTGCGCGAAATGCAGGTGGCCGGCTGAGTGCATCCGTGTGCGAACAAAAGCTG
>JAYUAJ010000339.1:0-9112 GCA_043741375.1 Hyphomicrobiaceae bacterium
GGGCGGGGCTGTCGACGGGCTGTGCGAGCGCCTGATCGATCTTGGTCTCGATCTGGGCGATACGTTTGGCCAGTTCGTCAATGGATTTGTCGACTGCGAGCGAGGCTTCGATGACGGGGCTGGCGGCGAGCGGCGCGGCATGCGTTGCCGGCTTGGCGGTGGGGGCCGGGCGTTCGGGAATGCGCATAGGCTTGGGGGCGTAAGCCTCGGCCAGGGCAGACATGTCGAGGAAGTCGTTGTCACCGTCATCGAGCGAAACTGGCTCCGCCTTCTTCAGACGCTCCGGCAACATGGTGCGCGCAGAGGCGGAGGTGGGGACCTTGGGACGGCGGCTGGCCTCCGCATAGGACTGCGCCACGGACGCATAGATGGCGTCCAATGAAGGTGCCGCAGGGAGCTTCGGGCCGGGCAACGATTGGGCCGGCCGCGACGCCTGTGACTGCGGTTTGGCCACTTCGCTTGCCTCGCGCGGTGGGGCGGCGGCTGGCTCCCGGCGAACTTCGATAGCGAGCACGGGCTTTGCCGGGCTTGCCGATTGCCGGGCGATATGCTCACGCGGTGGTTCGGCCGCGGGGGCCGGTGCCGGAGCGTCGGCGCTGGGCTGGCGTTCCGTCAGCAGGTTCAGGCGCGCGCGCAGATCGGCAAGCGCATTGCCCTGGCGCTGGTCGCTTTGCGATATTTCATTGGCAATGGATTGAAGCAACGCGGCGATCGGCGCCTGATCGTTGTTAAAGGCGGGCGCCAGCGGCAAGCGGTCGGGTGCCGGCAGGCGCTTTTGGCGGGCATGCGGATCCGAAATCGAGTCTTTGGTCGTGTTCATGCGACGTCCCCTTGCCGGCTGTTGGCGCCCTTGGCGCTCATGGTCCTGACGCGGAGACGATTCGCGGACCGTTAGCGCGAGCGTGTCAGCCGGACGTAAACAGAGGGTTAATCGGCAAGCGTCGCCGTACGTGAGGCTACCATGCCGCCTTGCTCGAGGCGCTTGGCTCGACTAGGGCTCGCCGACCCATCAGCAGCCATCTTGAGACAGCGCCCATGAGCCTTTACCGCTCCTTCGCCACCGTCGGCGGCCTGACGGCCGTCAGCCGAGTGCTGGGTTTCGTGCGCGACCAGTTGATCGCCTACGTGCTCGGGACAGGCATGGTGGCCGACGCGTTCATTGTTGCCTTCCGCATCCCCAACCTGTTCCGGAGGCTGTTTGCCGAAGGGGCCTTCAACTCGGCCTTCGTGCCGTTGTTTGCCGAACGGCTCGAGGGGGCGAGCCCGGTCGAGGCGAAGGGCTTTGCCGAGGAGGCGCTCGCCGGATTGTTCGCGGTGCTGTTGGTGTTCACGGTGCTGGCCGAGATCGCTATGCCCTACGTGATGCCGTTCATTGCCATTGGCTTTGCCGGCAACCAGGAGAAATTCGATCTCACGGTCCTGCTGACGCGGATCGCCTTTCCGTATCTAATCTGCATGTCGCTGATGGCGCTTTATGCCGGGGTGTTGAGCGGGCTCCGTCAGTATGCGGCCGCATCTGCTGCCCAGATCATGCTCAACGTCGTCCTGACCATCGCCATGGCCATTGCGTACTGGCTGGGGCTCAGCCGCTCGCCAACTGCGGGCATCGTGCTGGCCGGCGCCGTTACCGTCGCGGGGGTGGTGCAACTCGGCATGCTGGCGCGCGACTCAGGCCGTCACGGCATGAGCCTTGCCCTGCGCTGGCCGCGCCAGACCGACGGCATGCGGCGCCTGGTGCACCTCGGCATCCCGGCACTGATCGCGGGCGGTATCACGCAGCTCAACATCGTGGTCGGCACCAACATCGCCTCGTTGCAGGCGGGTGCCAATTCGTTCCTCTACTACGCCGATCGGCTCTATCAGCTGCCTTTGGGCATCGTCGGGATCGCCATTGGCGTGGTGCTGCTGCCCGATATCGCGCGCAAGCTGAAGGCTGGCGACATGGTGGCCGTGCACGAGAACCAGAACCGCGCCATCGAGTTTTCGCTGCTCCTGACGTTGCCGGCTGCGGTCGCTCTGGCCGTGGTGCCGCTGCCGATCATCCGGGTGCTGTTCGAGCGCGGCGCGTTCATGGCGGCGGACTCGCCGCCAACGGCGTGGGCGCTATCCGCGTTTGCGTTCGGTCTGCCCGCATTCGTGCTGAACAAAGTTCTGTCGCCGGCCTATTTCGCCCGCTCCGACACCCGGACGCCGATGAATTTCGCCTTGGTGAATCTCATTGTAAATGCGGCCGGATCGATCGCTTTGTTTTTCATCCTGCAGCACTACGGCTACTTGCCCCACGTCGGCATCGCCATCGCGACCACAATTGCAGCTTGGCTGAATGTTGCCCAGCTGTGGCGGGAACTGGGAAAGCGCGGCCACTACCAGGCCGACGTTCAACTGACCCGCAATCTGCCCCGCATCCTGATCGCCAGTGTGCTGATGGGCGCCGCAGTGTGGCTGCTGGAACTCTGGCTGGAGCCGTTTTTTCTCAGGGCGAACGGCGCGCTGGTGCAGTTCGGGGCGTTGGCCTTGCTGGTTGGCAGCGGACTGCTGACCTACGCCGTCTCCGTACTCGCCCTCGGCATCGCGGATCTTCGCGCAATCATACGCTGGGTGCGTCGTCGATGACGTGATTGTTCTCAAACGAAGCATGCGTTGACGAAATTTTCATCTGGGGCGCGTTACAACAATGGCATCGGCCCGGCTCGTGTAAGCCCGTGGCCCCCGCCAGTCGCGTAACGCTGAAACACATTGCAGCCCTGGAGATTCCCATGCGCGATTGGGCAAGCCCACTCACGTGCGCCGTCATGACCTGCGCGTCGTTGATTGCGATGCCCGCCAACGCGCAGGCCGACGATCTGCACATGCAGCCGGGGATTTTCTCAGACCCGGAATTCAATCCGACCGTCACCATGGGCGCATCGATCAGCCGCGTGACCGGCAATGCGCACGAATACGTCTTTTCCAACGATGGCGCTTATACGGTGAGCCGGCTGGACTGGCAGATCAAAGACGTCGAAATGCTGAACGCCTCGATCGGCGTCCGTCTGACGCCTTGGGTATCCTTCCAGCTGTCGGGCGGCACCAAGCTCGCTGGCGAATCCGAGATGGACGACTACGATTGGCTGGTGAAGGGCAAAGATTGGTCCCACTGGTCGCACAGCCCGCAGACCACCGTCCTCGATGCCAATCGGGTCGATGTCTCGGGCAACCTGTCGTTGTTCCGCCATCCGAATTTCAGCCTGGACGCGATCGGCGGCATACGCTGGAACCAGTGGACGTTCCAGGCCTATGGCGGCCACTACATCTACACTTCGGACGTGACCGATCCGACCAAGTTCCGCGACACGGTGGCCGATCTGCCGGGCGACCAGCCAGGCATCATGTACAAGCAGAATCTGATCACGCCGTACCTTGGTATGCAGCTCAACCTGATGTTTGACCGCTTCGACATGTCGGCCAGCGTGGCGGCCTCGCCGTTCTCGTCGGCCAGCAATTTCGACGATCACTTCCTGCGTGGTCTCGAGTTTCACGACACGTCCCATAACGGCAACTACGTCGACTACAAGGTCGGCGGCGCCTGGCGCTACAGCGACAAGCTGAGTATCACGGGGGACTGGGAGCGTGAGAGCTATATGCTCAACAAGGGATCGACGACTGTCAGCGCAATTGCTTACAATGCCAACTTGGATCCGGCGCTCATCAATGGGTCAGGCGGTAAAACCCTGGCGAAGGAGCCGGGCAAGAGCGGCGGCAGCGAGAATTCAACCGATCGCTTCAGCGTGGGCGTCGTCTACAGCCTCTACTAGGCGCTTCCGGAAATATGTGAAGCGGTTTTTCCGAAGAGAAGCGCGACCAAACAAAAACTCAGAGCCTTGAGGCGATTCGAAGAAGAGCTGCAAGGCCTGAGACGCCCCTTGCGTCCGTCAGCCACGATGAGCGATAACGCGCGCTCATCGTGGGGATCCGAATGACCACCAAGACTCGCGTCTTTTCCGGCGTCCAGCCGACCGGCAATTTGCATCTCGGCAACTATCTCGGCGCCATCACCAAGTTCGTCGCGCTGCAGCACGAGCACGAAAGCCTCTATTGCGTCGTCGATCTGCACGCCATCACGGTGTGGCAGGAGCCAGCCGAGCTGTCGCGCAATACACGCGAGGTGACAGCGGCCTTCATTGCCTCCGGGCTCGACCCCAAAAAGAGCATCCTGTTCAATCAGAGCCAGGTGCACGAGCACGCGGAACTGGCTTGGATATTCAATTGCGTTGCGCGTCTGGGCTGGCTCAACCGTATGACGCAGTTCAAGGAAAAGGCCGGCAAGGACAAGGAAGCGGCGTCCGTCGGGCTCTACTCGTATCCGAACCTGATGGCCGCCGACATTCTGGTTTATCGCGCCACCCACGTCCCGGTGGGCGAGGACCAGAAGCAGCATCTCGAGCTGGCGCGTGATATCGCGCAGAAATTCAACAACGATTTCCGCAGCCAGATCGAGCGGGCAGGGCATCCGGATGGGTTCTTCCCGCAGCCCGAACCGCTGATCCAGGGGCCGGCGACGCGCGTCATGAGTCTGCGTGATGGCTCCAAGAAGATGTCGAAGTCGGATCCGTCCGATTTCTCGCGCATCAACCTCGCCGACGATGCGGACACCATCGCCAAGAAGGTCCAAAAGGCCCGGACGGATACCGACGCCCTGCCGTCCGAAGTGGCCGGGATGGCTGGCCGGCCTGAGCTGGAAAACCTCGTGGCTATTTTTGCCGCGCTCAGCGACCGTGCGCCGGCGAACATTCTGGCCGAGTACGGCGGCAAACAGTTCTCCGACTTCAAGCGCGCCCTGGTCGAAGCTTCCGTTGCCAGACTCGCACCCATCGGCGACGGCATCCGCCGCCTGATGAACGACCAGGCCGAAATCGACCGCATCTTGCGCGATGGTGCCGAACGCGCCCGCGCCATTGCCGGGCCGATACTCGGCGAGGTCAAAGACATCGTTGGGTTTGTGCGGTAGACTTGACAACCGCTGTTTCCGCCCAATGGAGCTTGCGAGGACCATGACCGAACGCATCAGGCGCAGTGTGTTTGCCGACGGCCACCGCCGCAAATTCCTGGTGGTGGTGGATGAAACGCCCGAGGTCGAGAGCGCCCTCGCGTTTGCCGCCAATCGTGTGCGCCGCTCGGGCGGTTCGATCAGTTTGCTCTACGTCATCGAGCCCCCGGACTTCCAGGATTGGCTTGGCGTCAAGGATGTCTATCTGGAAGAGCAGCAGGCCAAGGCCAAGGCGGTGTTCCGGCTGTTCCGCCGCAAATTGAAGGGCTATGGCTGCGAGGATACCCAAGCCGAGGACATCGTGCGCGAGGGAAAAAAGCCCGAGCAGATCCTCAACCTGATAGAGGAGGATCCCGATATTGCCGTGCTGGTGCTTGGCGCTTCGACCGATCCGAAGGGTCCCGGTCCGCTGGTGACATCGCTTGCCACGGGCAAGTCTGCGGGAACCTTTCCGGTGCCGATCACGATTGTGCCCGGACACCTTTCTCCCGAGGAGATCGAAGGTATTGCTTGATCGGCACGACGGCATTGGCGTCGGCGTCCGGCGCGCGCTGCCACGGCGTTAGCATCAGGACCGGGTTCGCCGCCAGCTTTCGGGCATCTTCGGCGGCAACGGCGGCGCCAAAATACCAGCCTTGGCCGACCGAGCAGCCGGCGTTCATCAGGATCTGGCACTGCTGTGCCGTCTCGGCCCCTTCGCCGGTGACCTCCAGCCCCAGACTTCGGCACATTCCGACAATCGCGCCCATCACCTTGATCGCTTCGGCCGGCCCCTTGTCGAGCTGGATAAAGGCTCGATCGATCTTCACGCGGTCGAACGGCATGGACGCCAAGTGCGCGAGTGAAGAATAGCCGGCGCCAAAGTCGTCGAGGCAGATTGTGACGCCGGCCACTTTCAAGTCGCCCAACACCGCCCTCGCACCTTCGAAGTCGGTCACCAGGGCGCTCTCGGTGATTTCGACTTCGAGGCGGCTGGGAGCAAAATCGGCGTTAGTGAGCAACTCCAGTAGCTTTACCGCCAGCCCGCGGTCGGCGAGCTGAAGCGGAGACACATTGACCGACAGCGACGGCGCGCCGGCCCAGTCGCGCGACAACCGGCAGGCCTGCGCCAACATACTTGCGGTTAGGTCGCCAATCAGCCGGCGCTCCTCGGCGATCGGTATGAATTTCAACGGGGGGATGAAACCGCGCGCCGCATGAGGCCAGCGCGCCAGGGCCTCGAAGCCGATGACGTGCCCGGTGCGCAGGTCGACCAGCGGTTGAAAGAACGGCACGATTCCATTCGTCGCGATCGCCTTGCGCAGATCGGTCTCGATGGCCGCGCGCTCGCGGATTTCGGTATCCATCGAGGCGTTGAACAGTCGCGCATGGCCCCGATTGCACTGCTTGGCGTTGTAAAGCGCGATATCGGCGCGCTGCACCAGTGTATCGACGTCGGCGGCATCATCGGGAAAGGTCGCGATGCCGGTGGTAACGCCGACGTCGACGACGACAGACCCAAGTTGCACCGGTTGAGCGAGGCTCTGCGACAAGCGGGTGGCCGCGGCCACAGCGGAGAGCTGGTCGTTGCGGCCGTGCGAGACCATCACCGCAAATTCATCACCCCCAAGCCGCGCCACGAACTCGCCGACTCGCACGGCGCCGCGCAGCCGTTGCGCAAGTTCGCGCAGCACCTGATCGCCGGCCATGTGTCCGTGGACGTCGTTGATCGGCTTGAAGCGGTCGAGGTCCAAGAGCAGAAGCGACACGTTCGTACCACTGCGTTCGGCGCGGGCGACGGCGCGTGCCAGTTCTGCCGACAGCGCGCGCCGGTTCGGGAGGCCGGTCAAGGCGTCCTCACCAGCCAGAGCGGTTGCGCGCGCTTCGGCGGCAACGCGTATCGTGACCTCGTGCGCCAATTCCATCCAGCGCCGCAGCGCGAAGATGCCAAACGCGGCCGAAACGATCGCGCCCGCCAGGATGAAGGCATTGCGCTTGGCGTCGGTCTGATGCTCAAAATTGGCGAAAGCCCAGGCGCCCATCTGGAAGTGTAGAATGGCCAGCAAACCGATAGTGATCGACAGCGCGGTGACGAAGGCCTCGCCCTGCGCGCGCGAGTAGCGGGCAACCAGTCTTTGCAATCCTCGGCGGAAAACGTTCGAGGCAGTAAGCAGTGCCGACAGATAGGACTTGGCGGGGGCGACGTGGGCGAATGTCATGAAAGAGCAGCAGCCTAACGAAGCACCGGCGACGCGCCAGCCATTGCCTTAAGCATAGCGAACTCGCGCTAAGATTGTGCTAAGCGTAGTGACCAACTACGGTGGCCAGGTGCACTTGAGGCCGGCGGATCTTGCAGGCAGGCTGGCTGCTGACTATGTGCTGACAGTCATGGAAACGGTCCGAGAGGCCCCGATGCAGAGCAAACGCTGGCAGGATGGCACGCCGCCGCTCGAAGGTGAGGTTCTGCCGCCCGAAGCTACGGCCGAGCGAGAGACTTACGTGCGTGCATCGTTCTGGGACAAGCTGAAAGGCGTCGCGGCCAAAATCCCATTCGCTGAATCGGCGGTCGCCGCGTTCTATTGCGCCGTCGATCCGGCCACGCCCGCGCGCGTAAAGCTTACGCTGATGGGCGCCCTGGCCTATTTCATTCTGCCCATCGACGTGGTGCCCGATTTCATTCCCCTGCTCGGATTTGGCGACGATGCCGCCGTGCTCGCCCTGGCCATCAAACTGGTGGGCGACCAGATCACGCCGGAACACAGGGCGCGCGCCCGCGACATGCTCGCCAGTCTCGCGCAACCAAGCGTCGAGGCGCGGCGTGCCGGTTAGCGCGGGCTGGACAGCGCCGGGAGAGGGGCTATTGATGGCCCTCCGAACCACCCGGACTTGGCAGAACTCATGCGCGGCTATTTTGGCATCGGCGCCGAAAAGATCTCAAAGCCGATGAACGTCGGCAATCTGGTGCGCTCTTCGCACGCGTTCGGCGCCAGCTTCTTCTTTACCGTTGGGGCGCAATACCGGGCGGCCGAGGCGCGTTCCGACACCTCCAAGGCGCCCGATCACATGCCGGTCTACAGCTGGCCGTCGATCGAGGCCATGGTATTGCCGCAAGGCTGCACGCTGGTCGGGATCGAGCTCACCGACGACGCCATCGAGTTGCCGAGCTTTGGTCATCCGTTGCGCGCCGCCTATGTTCTCGGACCGGAGCGTGGTTCGCTGTCTCCAGCCATGGTTGCGCGATGCCGGTATGTGACCAAAATCCCGACCTCATTCTGCATCAATGTTGCCATGGCCGGGGCAATTGTCATGTACGATCGGATCAAGACGCTGGGGCGATACGCGCCGCGTCCGGTTGGCGAGGGACCGCCGGTCGAGGGGAATCCTGTGCATGCGCAGGGTGCGCCGATTTCGCGTTTGGCTGCGCGCGGCGAAGCAGACGGGCTGGATGGTTAAGGGAGGGTCGGCGTGATCAAATTTCCTGGTTCACGGCTTCTGGCGCTAGGCTTGGTTGGTGTTCTGTTGGGCGTGGCAATCGTTACGGGCGCGGTCGTGGTCCAGGCTGCAGCACAGGCAAAAAAACACAATGTGCGCAGTGTAGGCGTGCACAAACGGTTGATTGCGCGCAAACTGGTGCAGCCGCGCCAAGCCTTCGCCGCTAAGGCTGTGGCTGCAAAGAAGCCCGTTGTCGCGGCGCGCCCGGTGGCCAAGCCGGTCGCCAAGGTTGTGGTCCGGCCGCCGACCCCAAAGCAATTGCTGGCGGCCAAGCTGCAAGCCGCACCTAAGACGGCGTTCCGCGCGCCGGCTCCCAGGCCGCTGGTCGTTGCAAGGCCGCCGGTCAAGGTGGCGCTCGCCCGGCCGGCTCCGTACCGCCCAGCGCCTGTTGCGCCGATTGCCAGACCGGTTTCCTTGACGCCTGCGAGCCAGACCCCACCCACGATTGTTATACGTCCCGGTGGCCCAGAGTTGCTGTCCCAGAGGGGCGATTGGTCGGCGTTTCGCTCCATTTCGGGCGACACCCGCACGTGCTTCGTCGCAACGCGTCCGAAGGATTCCTGGCCCCGTCTAGCTGATCGCAAGCCGGCTTTTCTGTATCTGACGACCTACGCG
>JAYUAJ010000340.1:0-3926 GCA_043741375.1 Hyphomicrobiaceae bacterium
TCGCGGGCGAACACGCGGCCGAGCATGGCCGAGAGGGGCGCGGCCATCTCCTTGAACTGGGTAAAGACGAGCACCTTCTCCTGACGCTCAGCAATCTCCGTTGCGACATCGCGCAGACGCAGCAACTTGCCGCTATCGGCTTCGGTCCACGCCCCGTCGCCCAGCCACTGCGAGGGATGATTGCAGATCTGCTTCAGGCGCATCAGCGTCGAGAGCACCAGCCCCTTTCGCTGAATACCGTCTGTCTCCTTGAGCCGCTCAGCCAAGTCCTCCACGGTCTGCTGGTAGAGGGCGGCCTGACGCTTCGACAGCGCACAGAAGGTCTTCACTTCGGTCTTGTCGTGCAAATCGGCGATGATGCTCTTGTCGGTCTTCATCCGCCGTAGGATGTAGGGCTGCACCAGAGTGCGGAGCGGCTGGTAGCTCGATCGGGGTGCTCCCGTAGGTGAAGCCGTGCTGGCCTGCGACCGGTCGGCGAGCCGCTTGGAGAAGGTGGTGAATTCCTTCGCCGTGCCGAGTAGCCCAGGATTGAGGAAGTCAAACAGCGACCACAGGTCTCCCAGGCTGTTCTCGATCGGCGTGCCGGTCATGGCGATTCGGGCATCAGCCTTGAGCTGCTTGACCGCCTTGGTCTGCTTGGCCCCGGCATTCTTGATCGCCTGGGCCTCATCCAAAATGGCGAGCCGCCAGGACATGGCCAGTAACGCCGGGACGCGCAGCAGCGTGCCATAGGTTGTGATGACGAGATCGGCTGCGCCGAGCCGGTCAGACGTCAGTGACTTCAGATCATCCGCTGGGAGTACAGAAGGGTGTGCGATCATCGGCACAAGGTCAGGCGCGAAACGGGCGATTTCGCTGGACCAGTTGCCGATCAAGGAGGCCGGCACGACAAGCAGGCTCGGCTTTGGCGGAGCTGGAACCGGCCCCTGGGAATTGCCATTAGCCTTCGGTCCACTGGCGCGAGCCTGGGCCTTAGCCTCCTGCTTCAAAACGAGGAGCAAGGCGATCACCTGGATCGTCTTGCCAAGCCCCATATCGTCGGCGAGGCAGGCCCCGAGGCGCAGACGAGCCAGCATGTGCAGCCACGCGACGCCGTCCTTCTGATAGGGCCGGAGCGTCGCCTTCAACGCAGGTCCTGGATCGGCGGCGGCTCCCGCACCCTGCTGACGCAACGCAGCAAGCGTCTCGGCAAGCCATGGCCCGGCGGTCGTCTGGCTCCAGTCGGCGTCAGCGGACTGACCTGCAGCGTCACCACCGATCTCAGCGCTCGCGATCAGCCGCATCGCGTCGATGAACGACAGCCCGTCCACTCCAGCGCGCTTCTTGATCGCCTCGAACTGCTCAAGCGTGCGCGCCAGCTTGGCGGAATCGATCTCCACCCATTTGCCCCGGACGAGGGCAAGGCCGTCGGTTTCCTTAAGCAGCCGCTTCACTTCGGCCGCACTGAGCGTTTCGCCGTCGAGCGACACGCCGAAGTCGAAACCGAGCATGGCATCGAGGCCCATCATCGAGGGCGACCGTGTGCCAACCGTTGCTTTCACCTGCGGGCGGACCGGGCGGCCCATGCGCCACGTGGCTGGCATTCGCACGACGACGCCGGCCCGCTCCAGCGCGAGGGTGTCCTTCAGGAACATCTGGGCTTCAGTCGGCGTCCAGCGTAGCGGATGATAAATCTCGCCGCTTTCGACCAGTTCTTTCAACCACGGGCTCTGCTCAGCCGCCTTCTGTACCGGGACCAGGAGCGACAATAGCCGGTCCTTGTTGCCCGCCCCCGAATACTCCTGCAGCGCCCGCCCCAACGGCACGTGCTGTGCCTTGGCTTGCGCCGACAGTCGCGTCGTATAGGTTGCCATGAACGCGAACGGTGCGTCCTCGTCCTTGCGGTTTTCGGCCAGATTGAAATGGACCCGGCCGACGAGGTTCCAGGCCGCATTCCGGTCTTTGAGGAACGCAGACAACGACTGTCCGCTGGCCTTGAGTTCAGCGGCAAGCGCTTCGCCCATGGATCGCCACACGTCCGCCAGCACGCCAACGGACACGTACTCGCTGCCCTGCATTGGCGGCATGCCCGCTACCAGGGCCGCGAGTTCAGTCTCTCCAGGAAGCGGTAGTTCGACCCGGGTTGCAGGCCCGGCGGATGGATCAGCCTGGGCTGGCTGGGCGCAGACCGCTGTCATGAAGTGGGCTGCGAAATCGCGCCAAAATGCCAAGTCGGACGGAAGTGCGGTCGCGGTTTGGTCAAGGGCGAGCATCAGCAGGCCATGTCCAGACCCACGTGCAAATGCGGGGGCAAGCCGGTCACCGACAGCGGTATCTAAGCCCGCTGCGCCGGGCGAAGCCGTAAACAGCAGACGGCCTTGCGGCGTCGTGCGTATCATACCGCCGCGACCGGCTTGTGGGGCAGCGGCGCGTCGGTCACGGTCAAAAGTCGTGCTGGTCATTCCGCTAACCTACCGCGCCGGCGTACCCTCGGCTAGCAAGCGTCAACGGCCGTCCCCGGCAAAGAAGCCACAGTAGGATGCTTCGTGCCGCACGGATTACGGGTCTATCATTTGCTTGATTTAGTCAGATGGCGCCCCGTACGGGATTTGAACCCGTGTTGCCAACGTGAGAGGCTGGCGTCCTGGGCCTCTAGACGAACGGGACTGGGCCGGAGAATAGATACGTAATCGCCTTGGGCGCAATGGCAAGCCCGATGATGGTAACGCCCGATCACATCAACTCGCAAAAAACGCGCGGAACCGTTCCGGGCCCGAGCGTTCGTGCAGACCTTAATGATTGTCCGGGCCGCGACAGCTCCCTACTGCAGCGACTTTTCGATTTCGGCGCGGTGGGCTTTGACGAGGTCGATATTTTCCTTGTTCTGCAGCGTCGGCGTGGTCTTGATCGCTTCTTCGAGTTCGCTGACCAGCTGCTTCTTGTCGGCTTCGGGGATGGTCGCATCGCCCTTCACGTCTTCGAGCTCTTTCTTGAGAGCTTCGATGGGGTCGGTGAAGGTGCCCGACTGCGGGTCGAGGCCGGCCATCACGATCGAGATGTTGGCGGCGACGTCGTCGAGTTCGGAGAACCCGGCAAAGCCATGCTTCTTGGCGATGGTCTCAAGCTCGGCCTGCAGCGCGGGATCGGGCTTTTCGCCGGCCGCCTGTATCTTGGAGGCGATGGCCGCGAGGTCTTTTTGCGCGGCGACAAAACCGACGACCTGCTTGTCCGTGAGTTTGATCTGCTTGATCTCCTGCGCGGACAATCCTCCGGCCAGCGACAGGGCGCCGATCGCGAGTGCGGCCACGGCAACGAGCATCTGCGTCAGCTTCAACATGTTTCGAAACTCCCCTGTTCTCATCCTCGCGCCGAATACCGGCTTCGATACATTATCGTCCGTGATCGTGTCGGGCCTGTGGTTGTGCAAACTACATGTCCCAGACGTGATGGTCATGCGCGATCCGTCGCACGGACGGCACGTTTGCTCAAGATGGATATGCACCGGCTGCACGTCGATTCCACGCCGCATCGGGATTTTCCGCAGTCGAAGGGGTCGCGCATTTGGATGGTAACATAATACCTTCTTGCGGTAATAAAATACCGCCTTCTTAAGGGTATTGATTCTGCTTGGTTTTTTATGCGCTGTTGACAGCGGCTTGGTGGGTGACTAGACACACGGCTCGATATCGGCCCTGACGTGGCGCCACTATCGTCCTTCTCAAGGTCCCCTCAGGAGCCAACCCTAATGAAAACCATCTCCGCCAAGGCCGGCGAAGTGGACAAGAAGTGGATCGTGATCGATGCCGACGGCCTCGTCGTCGGCCGTCTCGCGGCCCTCATCGCCATCCGCCTCAAAGGCAAGCACAAAGCGATCTATACCCCGCACGTCGATTGCGGCGACAACATCATCGTCATCAACGCCGAGAAGGTCGTCTTCACCGGCAAGA
>JAYUAJ010000341.1:0-1540 GCA_043741375.1 Hyphomicrobiaceae bacterium
CGAGCCGGGACTCGACGATGGCTCGCCAAACCCGCCACGTGCGTGGCGCTCGTGCATGATGCGCCAAAGTGGAACCGCTTTGGCGATTCAATCATGCACCGGCATATGAGCGGCGATCACGTTTCATGGGTTTTGACCGGTTCGATCAAAACCCATCGTGATCTGGGCGCCGATCGTCATTCGTCAGTTCCCGGGGCGGTTTCATGCCCGCCAGGGATTCTTGAACCCGGACATGCACTTGAGTTACCCGCCGCCAGCCACTATGTTCCGGCCGGCATCCGCCCGTTCACGATTGAATTCTTCATTTATGCAAACTATCCTGAGAATATTCTTCGGCGCGAAAGACACCCGTCCGATTCTCGTGCTGTCGCTCCTGCTGCTTGCCGGCCTGGCGGAAATAGGCGGCATGGGAACGCTGTTGCCGGTCGCAACCTCTATCGCCGGCGGCGTGACCGCCGGATCATCGCCTCTCAACGGCATTATCCTGAGCTATCTGCAGCAAGTGGGGATCGCGCCAAGCATCGGCAACCTCATTGCGATCATTTCGATATTCCTGTCCCTGCGGGCTATCCTGACATTTTCCGCGCTCACCTACGCCGGCGTTTCCGCGGCCAGAGTAGCGGTCAACCTGCGCCGCGACTTGATCGCTAGCGTCTTCGACGCGCGCTGGAGTTTTTATGCCAATCACAGTGGCGGCCAGTTTGCCAACGCCATCAGCAATGACGCCAGCCGCTCGGGCGAGGCCTATCTGCTCGCCGCCCAGGTCATCACCTATAGCACCCAGGTTTCGGTCTATGCGCTGATTTCATTATTGATGAACTGGCGGCTGGCGCTTCTTGCTTTTTTCGCCGGTGGCCTCCTGTCTCTGGTTTTCAACACGTTCATCGAGATTTCGCGCCGGGCCGGAAACAAACAGAACGAGGGAACCCAAAGACTCACCGTCCTCATGGTCGACATGATCAACAACATAAAGGCGCTGAAATCCATGTCGCGCTACCAAATCATGGTCGGCAACATGGCAACGACCTTGAGGCAACTGCGCCGCGCCCTCGTGATAACTCAGCTTGCCCGTCAGGGAATGGCTCAGGGTGGCGATCTTCTCATAGCTCTTCTCGTTGGCATCGGAGTCTACTTGGCCAATGGATTGTGGAAAATTCCGCTGCCGGAACTGGTGGTCAGTGGCGTAGTCTTCTACCAGATCGTCTCCTCCATATCGAAATTGCAGCGCATCATGCAGCAGTCGGCGACCGTCGAAAGTTCCTATTTGCGCACCGTCGAACTCATCAACAAGGCCGTGGGCAGCCGCGAAGACCGCCGCGGCGGAAAAAGTCCCGAGATCGGCAATGGCTGCCGCTTTGTCGATGTGAGCTTCTCTCACGGCTCCAAGGCGGTCATTTCAAACATTTCGCTGGACATTCCAGCCAAGGGCATCACCGTGCTGCAGGGCCCCTCCGGCGCCGGCAAGACCACCCTGATCGACCTGCTCATCGGCCTGCACAAACCGCGGTCCGGCAATATCTTCATCGGCAGCACGCCGATC
>JAYUAJ010000342.1:0-1534 GCA_043741375.1 Hyphomicrobiaceae bacterium
ATCGATGGCGGTTCCTGCCTCCTGCCGCCCGGCAAAGGCCTGTGCTGCCTTGCTGCGAAAGTCCGCTAGTTCCGTGGCCGTAAAAGTCCGTGTTGCGACGTCCTGGAGAAACTCGCGGAACAAGGGATGAAACCGGTAAATCGTGGCCGATTGTTCCAATCTTTCCGTAAAGAGATTGGATTGACGCATGTGTTCCAGGTGCTGACCGGCATTGGCCACGCCGGATACCAGCGCCGCCACATCGACCGGCACGAAGGGAAGCAGTGCGCAAATGGCAAGAACGCGCTGGCAATCGGCAGGCTGGGCGTTGAGGATGGCGCTGGCGAAATAAGCCAACAGCATTTCGCGGCCGGGTGCCGAGGGCTGGCCGCCGATCCCGTGGCTCGCCAGTCGCAGGCCGGCTGCCCAGCCATCAAAGCGCTGTGCGGCGGCGACTATGGCCTCCTCATCAAGTTGCGCCGCTGTCGCATAAGCGCGTGCCTCTTCGGTGGTGAAGGCGAGGGCTTCGCGTGGCAGCAGGGCGAGGCTGCCGTTGGTGGCGGGTTCGGCCAGCGCCGTGCGCGGCTCCATGCGGCTGGTAATTACCACCGTGACGCCGGCGGGCGCTTCGCTTAACGCGACGGCAATCAGTAAAGGCAGGTTTGGCAGCCGCGCCTGTTCCGTGTTGTCCAGAACCAGTAGCAGGGGCTTTGAAATCCGGGAGAAGAGTGCGCGGAAGAAACTGCGCGCATAGGCTTCGATATTTTGCAGATGCTCGGGAGAAAAACGCGGTAGATGGCGGGCGACAGGCCTGGCCGCTGCGGACTGGCCGAGCAGGGAGAAGAATTGGCCCGCATCGTTGTCGTCCTGGTCCATCCGATACCAGATGGACGGCACGTGGCGCGCATTGAGGTACGAGGCGACGAGCGTCGATTTCCCCGCGCCGGGCGGCCCACCGATCCAGATGCCGGCGCAGGCTCGCTGCGCATCCAGCCACGCGAACAGGCGCTCGCGCGGCAGGGCGTTGAGCAGCCGCGGTGGACTCAGCTTGGCGGGTGGCGGCGCGGTACAGGCAGCCACGGATCCCTCCCACGTAGGAAAGTTGTGATCGTTGTTCTTGAGGAAGCCCCCGATCGGCCGATACGGGCCAATCAGGGCTTCCCTGTTAAGTATAATCAGCCCACGCGGGTTTGCCGGGTTTGTTGGCATCGAGCGCGGCGGGGCAGGCAGGAGGCCGGCAGCGTCTGCGACACCGCGAACGGCTCGCCTCAGGCGCTGTCGAACTTGTTAACCGGAACGTGGCAGGAACCCATCATGAAACTGCGCTATTTCGTGTTTCTCGCAACTCTCCTCTGGGCCACGGGCGCTTCGGCCAGGACCACGCAGTTGCTGACGCCAGAGGAGTCGCTGGACGATGACCTCAGTGGCCCCAGCGTGGCCTGGCTGGGACAAATCACCCGCATTCTGAAAAACGGTGACGACACCTGCTTCGTTCTCAACCGGGTGCAGCCGACCGACGTGGGGGTTTATGCGCAGACCGCCACGCAATTTGCCG
>JAYUAJ010000343.1:0-9069 GCA_043741375.1 Hyphomicrobiaceae bacterium
GAAGCGCGTGCTCAAGGCTCTGCGACAGGTGGGGGACCGGTGATGCCACAGTGCCTTACTCCTTTTCCATCGTGCATTGCAGCGGGTGCTGATGCTGGCGCGCAAAGTCCATGACTTGCGCCACCTTGGTCTCGGCAACCTCGAAAGTGAACACGCCGCAAATCCCCACACCCTTATGGTGGACATGGAGGGTGATGCGTGTGGCATCTTCGCGACTTTTGCCGAAAAATTGTTCGAGAACGAATATGACGAACTCCATGGGCGTGTAGTCGTCATTCAGCAGCAGCACCTTGTATAGGCTGGGCTTCTTGGTTTTCGGACGGGTCTTGGTGACGAGGTCGGTCTTGCCGTCGCCGCCATTGGGGCCACGCCCGACCGGTTCCTTGGCCGCCGTCACCGTGCTCTGTTTAACGAGTCGCATGGCCCACCTGTTACGCCGTCCATATGCCGTTGCACCATTCCGACCCTGCCGCCATCCTGGCACAAGATCGTTGCCACTCACTTTAGCGTCAGCCGGGTGGAAACTGCAAACCCTGCGCCAAGTTTCATATGGCGCTGCAACCCTTGCCCCTCGCGTTGCCGGCGGCAAACATGCGCACGCCGTCGGCCGAGTTCAAGGCTGGATTGGCAAACCTGCCCAAATGGGGGGGCGATGGCCTTCAGCAGGTTTGCGTTTGTGGTTTAGTCGAACCCGAGAAGATCAAGAGTTACCGAGCATGCTTATCCTGACACCTCGCCTCCAGTTGCGCCCCGTGAAAATTGGTGCCCGTGACCGCCATAGTTGGTGACCGCCTGTGCGAATGGCCTTGCTCCTCACCCCGACCGTCTCACCGTGAAGAACGGGAGGCGGGGTTCAGGGCAGAATGGCACCGGCAGCACCGGGTCAAAGCCGGACATCTGCTCTGAGACTCCTTCCCCGCCTCCATCCTTAACCGGATGCTAACACGCCTCGGCTACAGCTGACCTCGCGTGCGTCTCGCCTGTGCCGCAAAGCCGCCCAAAAACGGTGATGCTTGGCGCGCCTTGTGAGTGCGCCGCGCTGCCAAAATCTTAGGTTAGCGCGATTTCAGTGGGTTGAAAGCAATGATGGGTCCAGCTTGCCGCTGGTTGCGTTTGGGTGTTGGCATGACGGCGTTGACGCTCGCCGCGCTGACACTCGCCCCCGCGCCGGTGCAGGCCGCCGGTTATTCCGACATGGTTATCGACGTCAACTCGGGCAAGATCCTGCACGAGACCAACGCCGACGAGCCGCGCTTTCCGGCCTCGCTGACCAAGATGATGACGCTCTACGTCACCTTCGACATGATCGAGAAGAAGCGCCTCAGCCTCGATACCATGCTGGTGATCAGCGCCTATGGCGCGAGCGCCCAGCCGACCAAGCTTGGCTTGCACGTGGGCGACAGCATCAGTGTGCGCGACAGCATTAAAGCGATCGTCACGGCGTCGGCCAACGATGTTGCGCGCACGATCGCCGAAAACCTCGGCATGGACGAGGAAAAGTTCGCGATCTACATGACGTGGCAGGCGCACAAGCTCGGCATGAAGGATACGACGTTCAAGAACGCCTCCGGCCTACCCAATCCCGATCAGACCACGACGGCACGTGATTACGTTACCTTGTCCACGCGCCTCTATGACGACTTTCCGCAGCATTTTGCATTTTTCAAAACGCCGTACTTCCAATGGGGCCGCGCGCGCTACCGCAATCATAATGGGTTGCTGTTCAATTTTCCGGGTAGCGACGGCATCAAGACGGGATATACGCGGGCCTCTGGGTTCAATCTCGCCGAATCGGTGCATCGCGGCGGCAAGCATCTGATTGGCGTGGTGTTCGGCGGCCGCTCGGTCGGTGAGCGCAACGCCAAGATGCGCAGCCTACTGACGGCAGGGCTTGGCAAGGCCGCGACCGAGAAAACGCGCACTCCGGCCCGGTCGCAAACTCAAGTTGCGGTGAAGGCCAGCGCGCCGTTTCCGAAGGCTGAGGTCGTGGCTGTAGCCGCTAAACCGTTGAAGGCCGGTTCGGTTCCGGCGGCGCCGAAGTCCGCAGCGTTTACGGCAAAATCGACTAGGGCCATGACGCAACCGGTTGACGAAACCAAGGTGGCCGAGGCTGCCACGGCCTCCGGCCGCAGCGGCCCGCTGCCAGGACCGTTTCATATTCAGATCGGCGCCTACCCTAGCGAAGCCGAGGCGCAGCAGAAGCTGACTGTGGCGATGGGCCTGGGCACGGCTTTGTTGTCTGGACACGCGGCAGGCGCTCTCACATACGCCGCACCCGACCGCGTCTGGTACAGGGCGCGCTTCGCCGGCTTCGACCGCGCCGCCGCCGACAAGACCTGTCTGACGTTGAAGGCCAAGCGGCTCGACTGCATTGTGATGCGGGCCGACTGACTTAGCGCCGCCCGGCCCGGCCTCATGCGGTGGCGATGCCAATGGTGCCCGTTGCTTTGAAACCGGCTTTGGCGTCGCCCGCCAGCTTCAATGTCATCGCGGATTTTTGCTTGGCGGTGTTGTCAGAAAACACCAAATCCCTGTCCAATGACAGTGCGGCGAGGTTGGCGACGCTGTCGGAATAAATCTGCACAGCGTCGTATAGCGTCTTGGCAACGTCGCCTGGCAACGCGAATTGCGACACCAGCAGGCTGGCCTTTCCAGCCACCGCCGCGGCCTGGTCGGCGAACACCTCAAAATGGATGTGTGGCCAGCGTCCGGGGTAGCAGCCGGGGAACACGGTGGTAAATTTAACCACGCCCGTGTCGTCGGTGATCCCGACGCCGCGCAGATAATTTCTGTCCGTAGCATCGTAAAGGGAGTACCGGCCTTCGGCATCACAGTGCCAGATGTAGACCACGTGCCCGGCCTTCAGAGCGCAAGATTTCGAAATATCGACAAGCGTGATTGTGAGGTCGACCGGCACGCCATCGGCCACCGGCGTCATGCCGGCGAAACTGGTGCGGACGTCTTGCCGCATGACGCCACTTTGGGTCAGGACGTTTTGCGTCACGCCGTTTTTGGCGTTGCTGCCATCGGCCGGAAACGGACCTTCGGTCTCAGCCGGGTCCTTGAGGCAAATGCTGCCGTCCGCCGCTTTTCCGGTGCGGTTGGCCTCGCCGCCGAAACTGTAATTGCAGGCGGCCAGAAATGCGCTCGCACCGGCCACTCCCACGAGGCCGAGCAGCCGCCGCCGCTCGATCAGCGCGCCAAGATCGAACGCGAGGCCACGGTCGTGGTCGTCACTATCGTGTTCCGCCGGATGAGCCATGGTGTTTCGCTTTCCTCTAGAATTTTTTTGAAGCAACGGACCCAAACGCTCGCGCGAGCCAGCGTCCGTCGCATACGCCCAAGCTGTTGGGGCGGCATACGCCATCCGCCAAGCCAGGAACAGGGTGTTGCGCCAAAACACCCACGGCGCGTGTGCGTCCCCTTGACGGCGCGGGCGCGCGGCCCGAAAAGGTCGCCATGACCCTTGCCGCCCCGCCGCGCCGAGCCCGTCGCCTCTCGACGCTGAGCCTGCCCAATATCATCACCTATGGGCGCATCCTGGCGGTGCCGGCCATCGCGGGGTTGATTGCCTTCGCCGATCTCGCGGGCACGTCCTGGGCCTGGTGGTGGGCATTCGCGATTTTCGCTGTCGCGAGCATTAGCGATTATTTCGACGGCTTGCTGGCGCGCTGGTTCAATGAGCAATCCGAACTTGGCCGCATGCTCGATCCGATTGCGGACAAGTTGCTGGTCGGCGTGGTGCTGCTGATCCTGGTCGGCAAGCAGATCATCGTTGGCTGGTCGATCTGGGCCGCCGTCATCATCCTCTCGCGCGAAATCCTGGTTTCGGGCTTGCGCGAGTATCTCGCCGGGCTGGCGGTAAAAATGCACGTCACGTGGCTGGCCAAATGGAAAACCGCGGCGCAGCTTGTCGCGCTGGGCGCGCTGATCCTTGGCCCCATCGCCGGCCCGTCCTGGCCAATGCTGCAGACGATCGGGCTGGTCCTGCTCTGGGGCTCGGCCGTGCTCACGGGATATACGGGCTATGAATATCTGCATGCCGCGCTGACCCACGCCACGACCTCGGACGAAGGCGGCTCGACATGAGCTCCGGGCGCGAGGTGACGCTGCGCTACTTCGCCTGGGTGCGCGAAAAGGTCGGCCTGGCCGAGGAATGCGTCATGCTGCCCGCGAACGTCGCCACCGTCTCTGATCTGAAAACCTGGTTGGCAGGCCGCGGCGCCAACTACGCCCACGCTTTCGAGCGCGCCGACGTCATCCGCGCCGCCATCGACCAGACCCATGCCAAGCCGGATGTGTCGTTGAAGGGCGCTCGCGAAATCGCGTTTTTCCCGCCGGTGACGGGAGGCTGAGCATGACCGTCCGCGTCCAGGCCGAACCGTTCGATCTCGCGGCCGAAGTCGCTGCCTTGAAGGGCGCAAGGACCGACATCGGCGCCATCGTTACGTTCACTGGCGCGGTGCGAGACGCCGCCGGCGGCAAGCGGCTGATCGCCATGACGCTGGAACATTTTCCCGGCATGACCGAAGCCGAACTTTTTCGCGTGGAGCGCGAAGCAAATGCCCGTTGGCCGCTGCAAGGCAGCACCATCATCCACCGCTACGGCCGCCTCACGCCCGGCGAGGACATCGTACTGGTCGTCACCGCCTCGGCCCACCGCGCCGCCGCCTTCGCCGCCGCCGATTTCCTGATGGATTACCTCAAAACCAGTGCCCCGTTCTGGAAAAAGGAAGAATTTTCGGACGGGTCGGTGACGTGGGTCGACGCCAAGGCTGCGGATGAGGCGGCGCGGGAGAGGTGGGGGAGTTGAGATTGACCCTAAGGGCGATTACCATGCGGCATGATCAAAGGTCTCGAAAAGGCCGTTGAGAGGGTCAGGGCGCTGCCGGAAGACAGGCAGGCCTACGCTGCCCAGGTGCTCGATGAAATTGCCGACGAGGCCGTCGCCTACAAGCTCAGCAGCGACGAGCGCGATGATCTAAGCGCCGCCCTTGAGGAAATGGAGCACGGCGAAGTTGCGTCCGACGCCGACGTAGCCGCCGTGTTCGCTCGCTTGACGGCATGAGGGTCACTTTCAGTCCGCGCGCATTGCATCAGATTGAGATGTTTCATTCCCAGATCGCCGCGAGCAAATCGCGGCGGCGCGAAACGTGTGGTTTTGCGGATCGCAAGTTGTGCAAGGACCTTGGCCGAATGCCGGGCTTGGGCACACCGACCGACCAGCTCCAGTGTCGTTGCCATGCAAAACAACTCACGGTCCTTTGCGGATCAAGAGCACGGTCACTTGGGTTGACCGAAGGCGGCGGCTAGATTTTCCGCATGTGGAACCGGTGCGCGGCGGATGATTCAGCCTGCCGGTCAAGATTGCGAAATTTCCATTCACTTTCGATCTTGAATTACCACCCTAAGGGTAGTATACTCTGATCGCGTATCGATCTGCAACTCGCGTGGTGTTTATGTTTGGCTTTGCCAAGAATGATCAAGACAACATCGAGGACAACGAGCTGAAAGAATTGCGCAAGGCAGCCGCCGAGATGCTGGGATGGAATGACAACGAAGTTGCCGCGTTGTTGGCCGGCGGAAAATGGACGGAGATCGACTGCGATGCCTAAAATCTACAAGAGCAAAATTCTGGCGGCCGTCCATGAAGCCATGCAGGACGCGCATGACGTTGGCGTTCTCAATAAGAAGACGATGCGCGAATTCGATGCGTCGTGTCTCACCGAAGTTGAAAAGCTGTCAGCAAAGGACGTCGTCGCGCTGCGCGAGCGCGAAGGCGTCAGCCAGGCTGTGATGGC
Organism: Hyphomicrobiaceae bacterium; assembly: GCA_043741375.1. GTDB lineage: Bacteria > Pseudomonadota > Alphaproteobacteria > Rhizobiales > Hyphomicrobiaceae > JANYHF01. The sequence goes on from JAYUAJ010000343.1 coordinate 5,802, forward strand.
TCGATACCTCAACGTGGCGGTCAAGCTTGTCGGCGAGTGGGAGCGCGGTGAGAAACGCCCCTCTGGTCCATCCTTGAAGTTACTGGCGCTCGTCAAGGCCAGGGGGTTGCAGGCGATCCTATGATGGCCGAAAGCGGGCAGACGACGAGCCGCGGATGTGGGCTGTGAGCAGTCAAATCGCGGTCACGGGCTTCGTGCCAGCATATACGACACGAACGAAGCGCACGCGCCCAACATGAATAGTGCGTCGGCTTCGTCTACTTGAGCCTCGTTGCCGATTACGAGCGCATGGCGCACTCCTTTCTCGTCGCTTGTTTAGCCGTAAAGCGAGCTAAAGGCTGCTCTAAGGCTGCGCACGCGGTGATAAAAGCGCCTGCAAGCTCGCTCTTCAACTCACTACTAATCCCCGGATGCCTAACGAGGAACTCGACTAGATCAAAAACCTTGCCGAAGTTGGAATGTTGAATAATATTATTGAGAATGTTTACAGTCAGGTTAGGATCGTGATCGAAATTGTTGATCGGTTTCTTTAGGAATAAGACGTGCAGGTCCATCGCGACGCGCCGCCAATTTTCTCTAAACACAGCGTCATACATTGGCACGTGGGTTACACGGCCAATTTCGAGGCTGATGTAAAAGAACAGCAAACGGCGCAGCTCGTCGGACACCTCACACAGCTTGAGTTGCGGCGGCACCGACTCAAGGCCGGTGCGCTGAGAAAAAGGCAGGTAAGGATTCGAATTGCTTGTCGTGTGAGGAGCATATTGCGAATCGTCATGTTGGAATGAAAGACGACGGGAGCCGTGATGCTGGACACATCGCTCACTCCTTCGGGCCTTAGATTGGGCAAAAGTGCGCCTTGCGAGCGCTGTGAGGATGACCGCAACGGGTCAAAGGCCGCCAAAAGAACGCTGCCCCGTGACGGCACGCCCTACGGCAGCTTATCCCCCGGGAGTGTCCGTGCTCATTGAAAATCCGAGCCTGTTGCCGCCCCTCACCCCAACCCTCTCCCCGTGAAGGACGGGGAGAGGGGAATCCAGTGGCGCATTACCGTAGATACGGGGTTTGGCCTGTCCGCAACCCTAACTGCCCGCGCCCCAATCGCAGGTCGAGCGCCATTCGGTCCGCCGCACGCCGTCGATCACGACGCTGCCTTTTTTCACCAGTTGGCATTGCCGGCAGCTGTAGCTGGAGAGACACCCACGCACCTCGGCGGTGCGGGCGAAGTTGCACGAGCGGATGACCTGACAGATCTTGCCCGCCTCGAGGCCGGCAGCTTGCGCGTAGACCGTGGGCGTCAGGAACAGCGAGGAAGCGGTTATCAGCGTTATCAATCGCATGGCGGACTCCATCGTTGCCACGATTCCGCCACTATCACGCGCCGTGACGTGTTAGGCAAGGTGTTGCCGGCACAACGCCGGGGACAAGTCGGATGCGTCGCGAGGCACCATGGACCGCAGGTCGCTGCTATTGGGTTCCGCCGCTGTCATTGCGGCATCGTCCACCCGGTCGGTCCTGGCGGCAGTGCCCAAGCCTTACGATAGGTCGGCGTCGCCGCCCATGGATAGTCGGGAGGCCTACGTCGCCTGGATGGTCGCCAACCGCGGCGAAGACCCGAAATTTCTCGCCCGGCGCTATGACAAATTTCTGGACCTGATCAAGAACAAGGACGTCTGGGACGACCGCAACAAGCGCGCCTATCTGATGACGCCGCGCGAGCAATTCGTGACCGCCAAGAACCTCGAGCGCGCGTATCAGACCCACTACCTGGACATCGGGTTCGGCGTCACCATCACCGGCCCACATTCGGTGGCGCGCATGACCAACACGCTGGACATTCAGCCTGCCGACAAGGTGCTCGAGATCGGCACCGGCTCAGGATATCAGTCGGCGTATCTGTCGAACCTCACCGAAAAAGTCTGGTCGATCGAGATCATCCAGCCGCTGTTTGAACGTACTGGGTCCGTCTACGAGCGCCTGATCAAGGACGGCTATTCGGAGTTTTCGCACATCACGCGCAAGAACGCCGACGGCTACTACGGTTGGGCCGAGAACGCGCCGTTCGACAAGATCATCGTCACCTGCGGCATCGACCACGTGCCGCCAGCGCTGCTGCAGCAACTCAAACCCAACGGCATCATGACCATCCCGATCGGTCCGCCCGGCGCGCAGCACGTGCTGAAGATCGTAAAGGAGCTGGGCGCGGACGGCGCATTCAAAGTGGTGCGGTCGGATATCTACGGCGGCAAGATCGTGAACTTCGTGCCGTTCACGAAACTGGAAGGCGATGCCATCAAGGGCACCCACAGCAATTGATCAGGCCCGGTCTTTTGCTCCGGCGCCCCCTCGGTCCGGCGCGTCCGCCGGCAGCGCCACGAAATTGAAACCGCGAAACGGATAAATTCCATACTTGCGAAACTCGTCAAACTCCATCGCGCCCTTACCATAGAGAAAGTCCGCCATGCCAAAGACGCGGTAACCCAATTGGCCGGTGATGAAATCGTAGAGGTCGCGGCTACTGAGTTTCTCATCATCCAGGAAATATTTGGACCCGCACTCAAAAATGATGGCCGGCCGGGACCGGCTAATCACGTTCCGCGCACCCCGTAACGCACTGAGTTCTGCGCCCTCGATATCGAGCTTGATCAACGCGATGTCTGCGCGGTCCGCCAACACGTCATCAAGGCGGCAGACCGGCACTTCCATCAGGTTCCGGCCCTCGCCGGCCACGTTGCCCAGCCGGCTGAAGCCGGGCCGCGCTGTGTCCTCTTGAAACATGGCCGTACCCGCAACATCAGCCACAGCACGCGCGTGGACTTCTACCGCAGGGAACCGGCTCCGCAGCCAGCCACTCTTGGTAGGGGAGGCTTCGAACGCAATATGCCGGCCGGCGGGCGCGTATTTGCATAACAGGGACAGGAACGAACCGATATGACAGCCGACATCGACAGCATTGGACTTCGGGCCGAGCAGCCGCTGCAACACGTCGGGGACGCGCCGAGATTCGAGATGCAACTCCCATAATTCGGGGTGCTTGTGACGATGAAAGGCGGACATGTGCCAACGAACTGCCTCGGCGGCGTCACCAATAGGCGTGCCGACAAGCCGCGACTTGAGGTAGAGGGACGATACTGGCTGCATAGAGCATCACTTCGCAGGGCTTAGAATACATCGGGATACCGCACAAGTAAGCGCTGATAGCCGATCCCAGACTTAGCGATTTTGGGTCCTAGGGTAAATGAGGGTTAGGTTTCCGCCGCGGCGCGCT
>JAYUAJ010000344.1:0-1531 GCA_043741375.1 Hyphomicrobiaceae bacterium
TGGCCCGCCACCAGGTCGGACATCGCGGGACCCGACCCCTTATACGGTACATGGGTCATGTTGACGGCGGCGCGCAGTTTGAGCAGCTCGCCCGCCATATGCGGCGTGGTGCCGATGCCCGCAGAGACGAAGTTGAGCTTGCCGGGATTTACCCGCGCATAGTCGATGAGCTGCGACAACGTGGTGACCGGTACCGAGGGGTTGACCACGAGCACCAATGGCGAGGATCCGATTACTGCAACCGCCTGCAGATCCTTTTTAAGGTCGTATGGAACCTTCTCCTGCAGGCTCGGATTGATGACAATCGCCGGGTCCATCATGACGATCGTGTGGCCATCGGGCGCTGATCGCGCAGCGTACTCGACGCCGATAATGCCTCCGGCGCCAGGGCGGTTATCCACGACTACCGGCTGACCCACTTGCGTGGAAAGCCGCTGGCCGACCGTCCGGCCGATGAAGTCCACGACTCCGCCGGGTGCGTAGGGGACGACGAGCTGGATCTGCCGCGTAGGCCAAGTCTGTGCGGCCGCGTTGGCGACAAGCGCGAATAGGGCGGTACAAAAAGTAGCCTTCCACATGGTTTCATTTTCCTAGCGTGGGTTGATGCCGGCCGGCTGCCCGAGCTTCTCGCTCATTTTCTGCCCCATGGACCGACGATGGTGTCTGCAATACCGCCCGGGGCGAAAGCCACTATCAGGCGTATCGGCCGGCTTGGGTGTGCCTGTGCCCAAACCTCGATGGCCGCGGCGAGCATACATACGGCGAATAGCCAGCGCGTGATCACCGATGCACCCTCCATTCGTGGTTGGTCAGTTGTTCGTCAGCGTTGATGCCCAGCGCGCGATACCGAGCAGCTTTTCATCGTGTCCCGCCTTGCCCACAAGCTGCACCGCAGTCGGCAGACCGCTGGGCCCTCTTCCTGCGGGGATGCTAATGGTGGGTACGTACAACGCAGTCCATAGCTCTTGGAATCTGGGCTCTCCCGTGTAATCGAGGCCGCGCGGCGCCTCGCCCGGAACGCAAGGCGTCAGCAGCACGTCCACATCCTTCGTTGCTTCGGAAAGAGATGCCCTGCATTGCGCGAGCAAGGCTTGGGCAGCCCAGTAATCCTCCGGCGACATCGCGAATCCTTCCGCTATCGTCGCACGCAGCCGCTCGCTGATGGCCTCCCGATGGAGATGCCATTCGTAGGCCATTCCGCGCGCCCGCTCGTAGGCATTGATCCGTGCCCGAGCAACCGTAAGATCGGCGAAGGTCGCGGGTAAGGTGACATCGGTTACACGCGCGTCGGCATTCTTGAATGAATTAGCGACACGTTCAATGGCAGCCACTGTCTCGGGGCGCGCCGTGCTCCATAGGTGAGTCCTGCACATCCCGACCGCCGGCCGAATCTCGGCTGGCCTTGGCGCGGCTCCCCTGCCGACCAGAACATCATCGAGCAGCTCCACGTCTTCCACGGTGCGGGCAATAATGCCAATCGTGTCGAAGCTTTCGGCCGCGAATTTGATTCCCGTGCGACTGTATCTGCCGA
>JAYUAJ010000345.1:0-3905 GCA_043741375.1 Hyphomicrobiaceae bacterium
CGTCGATAATCAGCAGTGCTGGACGGCAGTAGAAGCGGATCCGTTCACGCAAAGTGCCTTCGCGCTCGGCTTTGGCGAGCGCATCGATCAGATCGGCCATTCTCATTCGGGTGGTCACTGTCTTCGCTTCAAACACCAACGGCGCAAAGTTGTAGTGCGTTGTTACGATGGCACTGGCCTAGGCAGAGAGCACCATTGTCAAGAACGCCAATGACCAAGCTGAAAATTGTCTCACGCTCCGATCATCGACAATGTGCCGAATGTCCGCAAGTCGTGTTAGGTGGATACGCTCGATAAGTCTGGTATCCCCGAAGGCATTCGCAAATGTTCGATGCCGCGCTGCTCAACAAACTTTGTGGTCACCTCCCATAAGTGGTCACCAAAATAAAATGGCTCAAACTGCGCGGTGTTGCGGATAGGCAGCGGCGCGATGACGGCATCGGCTCGGGCTTCATAAAAAAAGGGAATTGAAAACCGCTCGGTCCCCGATCCCAGAACACGGTGCACGGTCGCCTTAATCAACCCCGATGTCCAACGCTCCAGCACTTTACCAAAATTGACGGCCAAAGTGCCCTCTTCAGGTGGAACATCGATCCAGGTCTGATCGAGATGCTGTGCTTGCAGCCCACCTACACCGTCTTGTGCCAGCAGGGTCATAAAGCCCGAGTCAACATGGGCGCGGCCAAGCAAATAGCGTTGCTCACCCAAATGCGTCGTCCACATTTCCGCATCGGCGCCACCGTCAAAAGAATTGGGCGGGCGAACAGGGTAGCGAATAAAACGCAACGTTGAGATGCCCTGCTCAAATGCACGGTCAAAGCTATCCTCAGGAAGGTTTAGCCCACGAGCGATCGAACGCATCATCGCGACCGAAAGCTTGGTCATCGCGAGATAATAGTCTCGAACTTGTGTGTGCCAGCCAGGAAGGAGCGACTCAGGTGGCAGCGGGGTAGCTTCGCGCAAAGGATCGCGATGGTCAATAACGCTCGATCCGTAGGCGACATCCGGCCCCAGATCGATCCCTTCCTTGTAGGTCGCTTGGCCATCTTGCAACGGGAACCAGCCGCGATATACGTTGGGCCTCTCCGGGTCGAAGTTCCAACGCCACAATTTGCGAACTTCTTGTTCCGGCAGCGAGAAAATTTTCAGCAGATCACCGCGCTTTGACCTGTCCAGCAGCGCCCATTGTGGCAAGCCAGTAATGACCATTATCCCAGAGGTTGCCGCCGCCTCCAGAATGGCCTGATCCACATCGCCTTGAGCTGATTTGTCTTCAGAAAACAAAGGGCTCACGTCTACGCGGGGGATCTTGTGTTGCTGCATTCCGGCTTTCCATGCTTCGTCTGTCGCAAATCTTGGGCTGGTATAGCCCGACATTTCCCAGATGGACGCCCATCCGCCCCATTGGCGACAGAATAGCGCAAGCGAAGGGAAACGGAAGCCAGATTGCCGCGGCGTTCCGACGGGCGGCATGGCGGCGGTTGGCGGCCAAGGAGCGGTCGTCTAACGCTGAGGACTGATCGCCCCCGCGCGCTCGGTCTGATCTTCGTCGGGCGGCCCCTTCAACTCCACCGTGTTGCCATCGGGATCGCTCAAGTACATTGACGGACCATGCCCGCGCGCGCCGTAGCGGCGGCCAACGTCGCCTGGCGCGATACCATACGCTTGCAGATGTGCGCGGATCGCCACTTCGTCGAACGCCACCAGATCGACGCAGAAATGGTCCATATTGCCCCTCACCGGAGGCTCCTCGCCGGCCGGGATCGGCACGAGATCGACCAGGCTTGCGCCGACGCGCAGCTGGGTCAGACCTATGCTCGGCAGGATCCGTTCCACTTGTGCGCCCAGTACCGCGCCATACCAGCGGCAGGCACGGTCGACATCGGCAACCCTGAGGACGACATGATCGAGGCCAAGCGGGGTGATGGCAGCCATGGGCGGAACTCCTTCTCGACGGGGCAGCCTAGACGGTTGGCATTAAATTCATTGGTTGTCCTGTCGAACGGAGGGATTTGTGCCGCTCACAGCCCGGTCATTTTTTCCAGCGCCTCGGGATAGCGCGCGCCTTCGATCTTGATCGCTGCGGCGGCGGCTTCGATTCGGGCGAGGTCATCGGCAGACAGGTCGATGTCGGCGGCGGCGTTGTTTTCGTCGAGCCTGTGCAGCTTGGTGGTGCCGGGGATCGGCGCGATCCATGGCTTTTGGTGGAGCAGCCAGGCCAGCGCGATCTGCGCAACCGTCGCGCCCTTGTCGGTCCCGATCTCGGCGAGCAGTTCGACGAGCGCGTGATTGTTGGCGCGGGCTGCCGCCGTGAAGCGGGGGATGATGTTGCGGAAATCGCCATCGACGAATTTCGTATCGGCGTCGATGGTCCCGGTGAGGAAGCCCTTGCCGAGCGGGCTGAACGGCACCAGGCCGATCCCCAGCTCCTCCAGCACGGGCAGGATCTCGTCCTCGATCCCGCGGGTCCACAGCGAATATTCGCTCTGCAGCGCCGCGACCGGCTGGACCGCGTGGGCGCGGCGGATCGTGGCGGCCCCGGCCTCGGACAGGCCGAAGTGTTTGACCTTGCCTTCGCGGATCAGCTCGCCGACCGCGCCCGCCACCTCCTCGATCGGAACCTTGGGATCGACCCGGTGCTGGTAGAACAAGTCGATGGCATCGACGCGCAGCGCTTTCAGCGAGTTTTCAGCGACCTTGCGAAGGGTCTCGGGACGGCTGTCGATGCCGGGGAAGTTCGCGAGGTCGAAGCCGAACTTGGTGGCGATCGTCACTTTCCCCCTGAACGGTTCGAGCGCCTCGCCGACCATCAGCTCGTTGGCGCGCATCCCATAGATTTCGGCGGTATCGAAGAAGGTCACCCCCCTCTCCGCCGCGGCGCGGATGAATTTCACCGCGGTCGCGTGATCGGTATCGGTGCCGTACGACTGGCTCAGCCCCATGCAGCCGAGGCCGATGGCCGAGACTTCGAGGCCGCTGTTTCCGAGAGCGCGGGTCTGCATAAGCCGATATCCTTCGCTTGTGACCGTGAGCCGGGCTGGCGGCCCGGCTTGAGCTGGCCGCGGGCCTCAATCCTGGCCATGAACTGGCCGAACCACAAGGCCCCACTGCCCGGCGTTCCTTCTTCGCACCACACGGGGCCATCGCCATCCCGCACTCGCGTCGGGGTGCAATCATACGACTGGGTTGCGGACGATGGAGTGCACAACCTTATCCATTGGACCGACGCCGCAGCAGCTGCGGCGGGCAAGTAATCAACCGCAATGCGGCGTATCGCAGCGTATCGCAGATCGAGCGATTTTGACGATTCCAGCGCCAAAATCACGCAGTTTTTCCAGCTTTTCTCTCTGTAGCCGTGTTCAATCTCTGCAATCGCACTGCAGAGGTCAGCGGTTCGATCCCGCTCAGGTCCACCAGCCGCCACGCTCGCGAACTAAGGGCGGCGGCTCGGCTCGAAGTAGTCGCGTATTTTCCGAGCCTTACAAATCCAATGTTAGCCAGAGACTCCGCCGATGGTGGAGACTTCTCCGCGTTGGGGGCGAAAATTGCCGTCTCGTCTCTGCGCCCCAAGTTGAGAGTTTAACATTCGGATTGGCGAGCATCGCTTGCGGCGGAAACTCTAGACGCCGTCGTGGAAACGCGCGCGCTGTTCTGCCCACGAATGGGGCAATGGCTTAGCCAGCAGGTTCGAAATGGAAAGCCCGCGTGGCTGGCGGCCGTCGAGAATGGATTGAACGAGGTCAGGCGCGAGAAACGCCAGTGGCAAGAGCTTGCCGACGTAAAGAGGGCAGAGCCCGTGGCGTCGTGCAATCTGGCGCGTTGATGCAACCTTGCCCGCAGTAAGATCATCAGCCCAGCGGCGCGCGAGCCCCACCGCGCGCACCAAAGACGAGCTGCGCTTCGGT
>JAYUAJ010000346.1:0-3896 GCA_043741375.1 Hyphomicrobiaceae bacterium
CTATTACCGGCAGCTGCCTAAACTGGCCGACGGGCCGTTCATAGGTTATCCGCGCGTCTTCGGCCTTGCCTGGGCCTTTGTCGCCCATACCGATAGCCATCTCGATCCGGAGATATTGCGCCGCTATATCGTCGCCTATCAGCGGGTGCAGCCGCTGACCATTGGCGAACTTTGGGCGGTGGCGATCACCTTGCGCATCGTCCTTGTCGAGAACATGCGCCGGCTGGCCGATCGGATCACCGTGGGGCAACGGGCGCGCGGCGATGCCGATGCCTTGGCGCACCGGCTGCTTATGCCCGGCGGGTCTCGAGCAGCACTCGAAGCCGACATCGCAGCCCGTCCAGCCGGACCCTTGTCCGAGTTGTTCGCCGCACAACTGGCCAAGCAACTGCGGGACCAGGATCCCAAAACTACGCCGGCGCTCGGATGGCTGGAAGAGCGGCTCGCCCTGCAAGGCGTTTCCATCGATGAGGTCGTGCAGCACGCCCAGCAGCGCCAGGTCGCCGCCAACGTCACTGTGCGCAATGTTATCACCAGTATGCGCTTGATTTCCGACATCGATTGGGCCGAGTTCTTCGAGAGTGTCAGTCTGGTGGACGAACGGTTGCGCGCGGGCAGCGCCTTCGCCGCCATGGATTTCCCGACGCGCAATCTCTATCGTAGCGCCATCGAACAACTGGCGCGCGGGTCAGGGACGACGGAATTGACCATTGCCGGCCTGGCGCTGGATGCCGCGCAATCGTCATCGTCGGGCGCCGTCAATGCTGCGGATACAGAGCGAGCGAGTGATCCAGGTTATCATCTGATTGCGGAGGGCCGCCCGGCGCTGGAACGGGCTATTGGTTTTCGCCCCCCGGCTCGACTGGCCATCAGCCGGTTCAGCATCCGCCTCGGCATTGGCGGCTATGTCGGCACGATTCTGGCCGTAAGCATGGCTCTCATCGGCCTGTCGCTATGGGTGCTCTGGACACCCCAGGTTTCGATGGCCTTGCTCATGCTGCTGGCGTTGATTGGCTTCCTGCCAGCATCCGAAGTCGCCACTGCGCTCGTAAACCGTGTCATCACCTGGAGTTTCGGCCCCGTCACTTTGCCAGGACTTGCCCTGAGAGACGGTGTTCCGAAAGGCCTGCGAACGCTGGTAGCAGTGCCCACGCTGCTGACCAGCGAAGCCGACATGCGTGAACAGATCGAACGGTTGGAAGTTCACTTCCTGAGTGGCGCGGGCGGCGATATCAGTTTTGCTCTGTTGGCGGATGGAATGGACGCAGACCAGGAGTTGGTCGAGGGCGATGCGCCGCTGCTCGCCCTCGCTGCCGAGGCGATAGGCCTGCTCAATCATCGGCATGGCCCCGCTCCCAGCGGCGACCGCTTCCTGCTGCTGCACCGCCGGCGCGTGTACAATGCGTCCGAAGGCAGATGGATCGGCTGGGAGCGCAAGCGAGGCAAGCTGCACGAACTCAACAAACTGCTTCGCGGCGCGGCCGATACCACCTTCGTGCGGGTCGGGGATCGCCCGCTGCAAGTGCCCGCCGACGTCCGCTACGTCATCACGCTCGATGCCGACACGCGCCTTCCGCGCGATGCCAGTTTGCGGCTCATCGGCAAGATGGCGCACCCGCTCAACCGCCCGCAGTTCGATGCGGTTCGCGGCCGGGTGGTGCGCGGCTACGGCATACTCCAACCGCGCGTGACGCCCGCCTTACCGCTGGGACGCGAGGGTTCGCTGTTCCAACGTGTACATTCCGGACCCGCAGGCATGGACCCCTATGCCGCTGCGGTCTCCGACGTCTATCAGGACCTTTTCGGCGAGGGCTCATACACAGGCAAGGGCATCTACGACTGCGATGCTTTTGAGTCGGCTCTCGCCGGCAGGGTGCCGGAAAATACGCTGCTGAGCCACGATCTCTTTGAAGGTGTTTTTGCCCGTGCGGGTCTGGCGTCCGACGTCGAGGTGGTCGAGGACTTCCCCTCCCGCTATGACGTAGCCGCCAGACGGCAACACCGCTGGACGCGCGGCGATTGGCAGTTACTGCCGTGGATCATTGCTCCGCAGACAGATGGCAAAACCGTTCCGCTGGTTGGCCTTGGCAAGATGCTCGACAATCTCCGGCGCTCACTGATCGCGCCAGCAATGTTGGCGGGTATCGCTGTTTGCTGGCTGCTGCCAATTCCGGCAGCCCTCGTCGGTGTACTGTTGGTAGTTGCCGGCATTGGTATCCCGGCGTTCCTTCCGACTGTTCTGTCGCTGCTACCGCAACGGTCGGGGGTGCAACTGCGCAGTCATTTGCAGTCGCTCGCCGCCGATTTAAGCATGGCGGCACTGCAGACGATGTTTTTGGTTACCTTTCTAGCCGATCAAACTTGGCGCTCTGGGGACGCAATCGTGCGTACACTGTTGCGACTGTTCGTGACCCGCCGGAGACTTCTGGAATGGACCACGGCAGCGCAAACCGCCGGAGGTCCGCAACCAGGCGTCGCGAGCTTCTACAGGCAGATGGCCGAGGGGACGCTGTTGGGGTTGGCGCTTTGTGGTGCTTCAGCAGCGATTGCGCCAGCGTCATCTCTTCTCATTCTGCCGTTTGCGATCCTTTGGTTAGCTGCGCCGGCGCTGGCTTTTTGGGCCAGCAACTCGCCATCAACCGCACATCATCTTACGGTTTCCCATTCCGATGCCAAGGAGCTGCGCCTGATCGCACGTCGCACCTGGCGCTTCTTCGAGACATTTGTGACGCAGGCAGAACATATGCTGCCGCCGGACAATTTCCAGGAGATCCCTCGACCGGTTGTTGCGCATCGGACGTCCCCGACCAATATCGGGCTCTATCTCCTCTCGGCCGTCACCGCCCGCGATTTCGGCTGGGCAGGAACCGTCGAGACCGTCGAGCGGCTGGAGGCGACCTTCGCAACATTGGCCAAACTGCCGCGCCATAAGGGGCATTTCTTCAACTGGTACGGCACACGCGACTTGCGCGTGTTGGAACCCGCTTACGTATCATCCGTGGACAGCGGCAATCTTGCAGGGCATTTAATCGCGCTCGCCAATGCCTGCGAGGAATGGGTGGACATTGGCCCTTCGCCCGAAGTCCGCCAAGGTATGATGGACACGCTACAATTGGCGCTCGCTGCCTCTAAGGCCGCGCCTGAACTCAGTCTAACGCCGATCCTCGTCGAGATTGAGTCTCTGCTGGACGGGGCGCAGAGCCTAGAAATCGTTACATTGTCATTGCAACGGCTTGCCGATAAGGCCGCAAAACTCGTCCAAACGCTAAACTCCAGTGAAGTGATGGTTTGGATCGTGGCACTAAAGCACGCGGTCGCCGAACACGACCGGGACCGGCTTACATTTGCTGCAACACCGCAAGACCTAAATGACCGTCTGAAGGTGCTTGCGGATACGGCACGGCAAATGGCGCTGGCCATGGACTTCGCATTCTTACTCGATCCCGCCCGTAAGCTGCTATCGATTGGTTTCGCCCAGGCCGATAACAGTCTCGACGCCAATTGTTATGATCTGCTGGCGTCCGAAGCTCGTCTTGCCAGCATGTTCGCGATCGCCAAGGGCGACGTCGGGACGCGGCACTGGTTCCGGCTCGGCCGTTCGGCGACACCGCTTGGCAGCGGTTCGGCGCTGATCTCGTGGTCTGGATCGATGTTCGAATATCTGATGCCGTCGCTGGTGATGCGCGCGCCAGCCGGCAGCCTGCTGGAGCGGACCAATCGCCTGGTTGTGCAGCGCCAGGAAGCCTACGGACGGTCCCTCGGGCTGCCGTGGGGCATTTCGGAATCAGCTTACAACGCACGCGATATTGAATTGACTTATCAGTACTCCAACTTTGGCGTGCCCGGACTTGGACTGAAGCGCGGTCTTTCCGAGAATGTTGTGGTCGCGCCCTACG
>JAYUAJ010000347.1:0-9034 GCA_043741375.1 Hyphomicrobiaceae bacterium
GGTAGGCTGCCAGCACAAGCGGCCGATGTGCTGCTGCAAAGCCTCGGCTTTGGCGCGGCGATACTCTTTTCCATCCCCACATTCTGGGCTTTCGACCAGCTGTCCCGGCGGGCCCTGCATCGTCCCATCCGTCGCCTCTTGCTCTGGCCGACGGCCAGCCTGACGGCGGCGTGCGCGCTGTCAGCCCTTCCCGCCCCCGCCGCCTGGCCGTTCTCGCGCGGCCTCGGCGGCGTGGTGGGCGATCAGGGGCTGGCGCTGACGCGAACGGTGCTGTCGCTCGCTGGGCCCGAACATGCCGGTGCGATTGGTGGGCTTGGGCTTGCCGTCCTGGCTTCGGTGCTCTTTGCGCTGTCGGTTCGCAGCTACGCGCCGGTAGCAGAGGATGTTGAGGCGGCGGCCGAGCCGAGTCTGGGCCACGGCACCAAGGCCGAGAAAGTCTCGCTCTGGGATTTCGGCCGTGAGCCTGCGGACGACGAGACATCCGTCAATTGGGACGGCGAGCTGGGATTTGCTCCCGATGCCGCCAATCCTGCCCAGTCTGGCGTTCGCATGGGCGCACCGCGCAAGGGACAAGCTCCGGCGTTCGTGCGCATGGCTGAACCCGATACTAACACCGAACTCGAAGCATCCGGAGCAAGGGTGCCGGACGCCGCCGATAGCGGCGAAATCCAGCCCATGCATGTTCCCTATGACGACTTGCCCGATGAGGACGACGACCAGAGCCGGATCATAGCGAGGCGTTTCGCGCCCAAACCGGCTGCCAATGCGTCCGGAACGGCCGAGACCGAACTCTCGGGCGAACCGCCGGCTTGGCCCGGCTGGAAGGCATTTCTGGAGCGCGCTGGCGAGGCCGTGGCCACCGCCAAGGCGACCGTCGCGGCTGCCGCACCGCTCAAGGCACCCGAGGAGCCAGCGGTAACGCAAATTGCAGCGGCGCCCGCCGCAGCTCCCACCCCGGCCTTTCCGCCGCGCCATTTCAAGACCGCGGCGCCCGTCGTGGATGATCTCGCGACCGGCACCGTGCGCACCTGGAAGGAAGCCGCCACCACCTACCGATTGCCTGCGGTAACCCTGCTCGCCCCGACCGAGTCCAAGAACCTCCGCCCCGAGAGCGACAATGCCGAGCTGGTGGCCGCCGCCCGCCGCCTGGAGGATGTGCTGGCCGACTTCGGCGTGCGCGGAAAAATCATCAGCGTGCTGCCGGGTCCCGCCGTAACGCACTACGAGCTGGAGCCGGCGACTGGCGTGAAACTCACCCGCGTGATCGGCCTGGCCGAGGACATCGCCCGTACCCTCGGCATGACCACCGCGCGCGTCGCCGCCATCCCCGGGCGCAGCTCAATCGGCATTGAGCTGCCCAACGAGCGGCACGAGATCGTTTCTCTGCGTGGGCTGATGGAAACGCGCAGCTACCGGCACAACCTGCATGCCCTGCCGCTCGCCGTCGGCATGGGCATCGATCGCCAGCCGATCATATCGGATCTGGCGCAGCTGCCCGGCCTCCTGATCGCGGGCGAGCCGGGTTCAGGCAAATCGACCTCGCTCAGCGCCATGCTGCTGTCGCTGCTGGTGCGCATGACGCCGGAGGAACTGCGCCTGCTGGTGATCGATCCCAAGGGCGTCGATCACCGCAGCTTCGATGGTGCCGCCCATTTGCTCTCGCCGGTCCTCAGCGATGCGGCTCAGGCCTCCAGTGCTCTTGCCTGGTGCGTGGCCGAGATGGAAGAGCGGTTGAAGGTGATGGCCAAGCTGAACATGCGCGGCATTGGCACCTACAACAACGCCGTTCGCAACGCCTTGCGCCAGGGCACGGGGTTCAAGCGTTCGGTGCAGACGGGCTTTGACCGCCAGACCGGCCGCGCCATCTACGAAGAAGAGAGTTTTGCGCCCAAGGCGATGCCCTATATTGCCGTCATCATCGACGATCTCGAACTACTACTGCAGGGCGCGGGCGAGGAAGCTGACCAATCGTTGCAGCGGCTCGGCCAGATGGCGCGCTCAGCGGGCATTCACATCATCGCAGCCACGGGCCGGATCGACTCGGACAAGCTGTCGTCTGGACTGCGGTCCAATCTGCCGGCTCGGCTCACTTTCAAGCTGCCTTCCAAGGCGCAGAGCCGCCTCGCCATCAACGACGGCGGCGCGGAGTTGCTGCTGGGCGCAGGCGATCTGTTGTTCGGGGTCGGCGGCGCGCCGGTGCGCGGCCAGGCCCCGATGCTGGGCGAGCGTGACGTCGCCAAAGTGGTCGAGGCGATCCGCCGCCAGGGCCCACCCAACTATGAGCCGGCCATTGGTCACGCCATGACGCCCAAGGCCAAACCGATGGTGGATACCGAAACCTATCAACAGGCCGTCAGCCTTACCATCCAGCAGGGCGGCATGTCGGTCGCCGACCTGCGCGCGCGCCTGGGTCTGGCCTATGGCGTTGCCAACGACCTGATGGGCCGTATGCAGGAGACCGGGCTGGTCTCGCATGAAGTGGATGAGAAGGGGCGCCGTCCCGTGCTGCTCGGCCGCACCGCCTCCGCCTAATTTGGCTCATATTTGCGTGGAATGGCCAAGCCGTCGGTTATTGAGTTGCATGTGGGCTGAGAGGGGTCTGGCGCCAAGCTGGCCGGACCCCATGCGGGAACACCTATCACATCTGGAGCCAGTTCGTATGAGCGCAGCGGGACAAACTCTTCGCCTGTTCTTTCTTAGCGCGGCGTTGGCCGGCGTCGCCATTGTTGGACAGGCGACCATCGCCAAGGCCGCGGACGCCAAGGATGCCGGCAAAGCAGTCGGTGGAACAGGCTGGGGCGCCAAGGTCGGAGCGGCAGGAACTGCCGCCGGCAATGTGGCGATGGATGAAAAACAATCCGTGGCGATGACGGAAATCAACGCCTATTTCAACGGTATTAACGAGCTGCGCGGAAAATTCCTGCAGACGGACGCTGAGCAGCAGCAGCAGAAGGGCGATTTCTTCATCAAGCGCCCCGGCAAATTCCGCTTCGTCTACGGCGCGCCCAGCCAGCTGGTGATTCTGTCCGATGGCGAGACGCTGTCGTTCGAGGACTATGATCTCAAGCACGCGGATCGCTATTCGGTCGATTCCACGCCGTTCCGCCTGCTGTTGGCCAAGGACGTCAATCTCACGCGCGATGCCGACATCAAGGAGCTGACGGCGACCGACGACCTCGTGACCATGACCTTGCAGGACAAGGCCTCCGACAACCAGGGCCAGATCCAGCTGTTTTTCGTCAAGACCGACGGCAAGATCGAGCTAAAAGAGTGGGTGATCGCGGGCCCGCAAGGTGACAATACGCGGGTTGAGATCGCCAATCTGGTGCGCGATAAGCCTGCCGATCCGAAGTTCTTTGAGAACGCTCCCCTGGAGCTGGAAGCCACCAAAAACAAACACTAGGTTGTCGGTTCGGCGAATCGCTCAACCTGGGGTGATTGTGGGTTGGTCTGATCAAGTCAACTATTTGTGATCCTTTGGACGAGGGCTTGAAATCAAACGGCGTCGGCTTATTTCCAGATGATCGCAAGCACGCCCTACATCGGTAGTGCCCCCCCGTCTAACCGATGGTGTGCTTGCAAGCGTCGGCCCCCTCCCGGCGCTCTGCGCCAATAGCGCATAAGGCGTCCAACCCAGTGTTGGGCGCCTTTTTTCTTTCGCGGCTGGTGGTGCGGCGGCAATCCCCAATCCTGAAGTGTGCTAGGGTGCCCGCACAACCGCTGCCGTGCCCGTGGAGGGGCGCATTCCATGACCGTTATGAAGCTGGCCGTGATCGGCGCAGCCGGCCGCATGGGCCAGACGTTGATCCGTACCATTAAGGAAGTTCCGGGGTGCAGCGTCGGGGGGGCCATCGAGGTGCCGGGATCGATCGCGATCGGCCAGGATGCCGGGCTGCTCGCCGGCGTCGGCAAGACGGTACCGATCACCGACGATTTCGCGGCCATTGCTGGCCAGGTCGACGGGGTGCTGGATTTTTCCACCCCGGTAGCGTCCCTGCAGGTGGCGGCCATCGCGGCCAAGGCCGGCCTGGTGCATATCATCGGCACGACGGGCTTGACGGCCGAGGACGACAAGAAGATCGCCGGCTATGCCAAAAAGGCGCGCATCGTGAAGGCCGGCAATATGAGCCTGGGGGTTAATCTGCTTGCCGCGCTGACGCGAAAAATCGCCGCTGCCTTGGATGAGGATTTCGACATCGAGATCGTGGAAATGCATCACAAGCATAAGGTCGATGCACCCTCGGGCACGGCCCTGATGTTCGGCCAGGCGGCAGCCGAAGGACGCGGCATTGAACTTGCCAAGCACTCGATCCGCTCGCGCGATGGTCATATCGGCGCGCGCGAACGCGGCTCGATTGGCTTTGCGACGCTGCGCGGCGGCAGCGTGGTCGGCGACCACACGGTGATTTTCGCAGGCGAAACCGAGCGCATTGAAATCACCCACCGTGCGATGGACCGCAGCATGTTTGCCCGCGGCGCCGTTAAGGCCGCCCTCTGGGCGCACGCCAAGCCCCCTGGCCTTTACTCGATGGCGGATGTGCTGGGGCTTTTGTAGGTTGGGTTAGCGCCCTGCGCGCGTAACCCAACATCCACGGCGCGCTGTTAGGCGTTGGGTTACGCGCGAAAAGCGCCAACCCAACCTACGCTCTGCGTGGGTCGCCAATTGCGCCAACAAATCCATTGCTTGCAATTGCCAATGCGCTATGCCTCGCCGCTCTAGAAATCGCCTGCCAAAGGACACCTCAGCAATGAGCCAGAACGGCTATCGGGTCGCAGTTGTCGGCGCCACGGGTAATGTGGGCCGCGAGATGATGAACATCCTCGAGGAGCGCAAGTTCCCCGCCAGCGAAGTGCACGCCATCGCGTCGCGCCGCTCGGTCGGAACCGAAGTCTCCTACGGCGACAAGATATTGAAATGCAAGGACCTGGACCAGTTCGATTTTTCCAAGATCGACATCTGCCTGATGTCAGCCGGCTCCGCCGTGAGCAAGGACTGGAGCCCCAAGATCGGCAAGATGGGGGCCGTTGTGATCGATAATTCCTCGCAATGGCGCTACGACCAGGACGTGCCCCTGGTGGTGCCCGAAGTGAACCCGGATGCGGTGAGCGGCTATAAGAAGAAGAACATCATCGCCAATCCCAACTGCTCGACCATTCAGTTGGTGGTGGCGTTGAAGCCCCTGCATGACCACGCCAAGATCAAGCGCGTGGTGGTGGCGACCTATCAGTCCGTGTCAGGAGCGGGCAAGGAAGGCATGGACGAGCTGTTCGATCAGACCAAGTCCAAATATGTTCCGGGCACGGAGATGGCGCCCAGGAAGTTTTCCAAGCAGATCGCCTTCAACGTCATTCCTCACATCGATGTGTTCATGGAGGACGGCTACACCAAAGAAGAATGGAAGATGGTGGCCGAGACCAAGAAAATCCTCGATCCAAAAATCAAGATCACGGCGACCTGCGTGCGCGTGCCGGTGTTCGTCGGCCACTCCGAGGCCGTGAACATCGAATTCGAGAACCCGATCACCGCCGACGAAGCCCGCAACATCCTGCGCGAGTCCCCTGGCGTCATGGTCTGGGACAAGCGCGAGGCCGGCGGCTACATCACGCCGGTCGAATGCGTGGGTGAGTACGCGACTTATGTTTCGCGGATTCGCGAGGATTCGACGGTTGATAATGGGCTGAGCCTATGGGTGGTTTCGGATAACCTGCGCAAGGGCGCCGCGCTGAACGCCGTGCAAATCGCCGAGAGCCTGATCAACCGCAATCTCTTGAAGAAGGCTGCTTGAGACGAGCGGCCTGCCGACTTCCTAACAGGCTGTTAACCCGAATCATCTGACCCTCGCCGCCGACCAAAATTTGGGGGCGAGGGGCGAATGTTGGACGCGATTGTCGGACGTAACGACAGGCTGGCCTCACCACATCGGTCTGACATCCAAGGCCTGCGCGCTTTGGCGGTGGCCGCTGTCATCGCCTACCATGCTCATTTACCTGGCATTCCGGGCGGCTTCGTCGGTGTCGACGTGTTCTTCGTCATCTCGGGCTATCTCATTTGCGGCCTGCTGCACCGCGAGTTGAGCGGCACCGGCCGGATCGATCTCACCCAATTCTGGCTGCGCCGGGCCCGCCGACTTCTGCCAAACGCTTGCCTGACCCTGCTGGTGACGCTGGCGGCAGGCGCCGTCATCTTGCCCGGCTACAAACATGGCCTCCTCGCCACCGCCGTCGCCATGGCGGCGCTGTACTCGGCGAATATCTATTTTGCCTCCAAGGCGGTCGATTACTTCGCGGAGGACGAGGCCCCGAGCCCCTCGCTGCACTTCTGGTCGCTGAGCGTCGAGGAGCAGTTCTACATCGCCTGGCCGCTGGCCTTGACGCTATTGGTGGCCGTGCTACGTCGCGACACCGCGCGCGCGGCCGTCTGGTTGATGGCGGCGGTTTGCGTGGCCTCATTCGTTGCGGCTCAGATTGCGTTGCAAAGCAATCAGCCGCTGGCTTTCTATCACGGCGAAATGCGGGCCTGGCAGTTGGCGACAGGCGGCCTATTGGCAGTGTTCGCGCCTGAGCTAATCCGGCTCAACCTGCGCGTGCGGGCGATCGTTGCCTGGGCTGGCCTTTCGGCAATTGTCGCAAGTATTCTGTTGTTCAGCGATGCGCTGCATTATCCCGGTTTCTGGGCGCTGGTCCCGACGCTCGGCTGCGCGGCGGTCCTGGCTGGCCCTGACCTCGGCGCGGGCTGGCGATACCCCGCCTCTCTACTTTCGCTTGTCCCGTTGCGTTGGGTTGGCGACCGCTCCTATAGCCTGTATCTCTGGCACTGGCCGGCGCTGGTTCTGACGCAGGCGGCGCTACCGCAGAATGCGCTCGCCGTGCCGCTGGCGCTGGTCGCTGGTATTGCTCTGGCTTTGACCAGCTATGCCCTGGTCGAGACACCGCTACGCTCAAGCGCCTTTTGGCCCAAGACCAATTGGCGCGCCTTTGCGACGGCTGCAGCGGGCATCGCCATGGTGCTGGCTTGCTCGTATGTGCTGGAGCGGCCGCTCGGCAAGTCCAAGGGCAAGTCGGCGGCGATGACCCGGATGATCAAGAGCGCTATGGCCGATCGAGGCCGTCAGTACACACAAAAATGCCATCGCGAGTATGACCAGACCTCTGTGACGACATGCGTGTTCGGCGATTTGCAGGCCCATCGCACGGCGGCACTGCTTGGCGATAGCCACGCCGCGCAATGGTTCGAAGCGCTCGACATTCCGGCAAAGGCCAATGGCTGGAAACTGTTGCCTTGGACGAAATCAGCTTGCCCAGCAGCTGATGTGCCTACGTGGCATCAAAAGAAGCAGGCCGTATACGAAGCCTGCGGGCAGTGGCGCCAGACGGTCTTGGCTCGGCTGACAACAACCGAGTCGCGGCCCGATATTGTCTTCATCGCCAGCTCCGTCAAATCGGCGGGTGGTGTCTGGAGCCCACAAGCCGGTAGTGTCCTGCCGAAAGCTGAGAGCGTCGCCGCTTGGCGCGACGGCCTAGTGTCGACCATCCGCCAACTGCAAGCCGCCGGTGTCAAACCGGTGCTGATCGCCGATACGCCGTGGACTGATCCTGACTATCGCGACTGCCTCTCCAGCCTTGGCGCGACGCCGTGCGCCAGGCCGCGCGCAGAAGCCTTTGGTCCGGAACATCCGGACCTTGATGCGGCGCGGCTGACCGGAATCGACATCATCGACCCCAACGATCGCATCTGCGACGGGGCGAGCTGTCCGGTCATGAAGAACGGCAAGATCATTTATCGCGACCGCAATCATCTGACGGCGACGTTCGTCAAGACGCTTTCCGCTATGTTCGAACCGTTCCTGCCAGCCGCCGCGCCATCGGCGCCAAACGACGAACTCGTAGTGGGAAGCATCAGCCAGCTTAGGGGCACGGCGAAACCGTAGCGCAAGGCGGCGGGCCTTCTCCAGAGCATATCAGTGGCGAACGCCTAGGAGGTTGCGGAGACGTTGTCCAACCGGTGTTTGTTGAAGCTGGCCGCGTAAGCTGCGTTGCCGGCCCATATGAATGGAACACCAATGCAAACGGCCCTGCTGATGTCGAAGGACTTCGATTTTCAGATCGGTTTCTGGCGCGTAAAGCACCGGCGATTGAAAGAGCGCTTGGCCGCTAGCGACGACTGGGAAGAGTTCGATGGCGCGTCCGACATGCGGACTGTTTTGGGCGGCAACAATTTCTCTGGCTGCGAACGGATCAACCGTCAGAAGTGCGAGACGTGTACATAGCACAAGTTCTCAAGTTGGCCTTTCAGCCCTTCTAGTCGAAACCTGCATTCCCTCCCAGCGCCCATGTAAACCTGCAACGCTCCCGCCGCTACAATGTATCGCCCAGTAATTTCCGCAATTTGGCCGGTATCTGGTTATCGTCTGCCCGCACCATAAACACTGCGGAGATCCGAACATGTCCACTAACCACGCCGTCATGCTGGTAGCCGCCGCTGTTGCAGCTGCCACCGCCTTCTCGGCGCCGGCAAACGCCAACACTGTGAGACTCGATGCCCAACTCGGCCAATCGGCGGTGGTTGCCGCCAATGGCAAGCACCTCTACTTGCGTATTTCGCTCGAAGGGCTGGCGCTGGCCCACGACGCCAAGCGCGCGGCGGCCAATGTCGGCTTGGTGATCGACCGGTCTGGCTCGATGGAGGACGACAACAAGATTGGGCGTGCACGCGACGGGGCGGCCATGGCGCTGGAGCGGCTGGACGAGGACGACGTCGCCTCGGTGGTCGCATTCAATCACAACGTCGACGTTCTGTTGCCCGCGCAGCATGTCACCGATCACGCGCGGATCAGCCGGGTCATCCAGAGCCTGGAGGCCGGCGGCAACACGGCACTCTATGCCGGTACCGAGGAAGGCCTGCGCCAGGTCGGCAAGTATCTCGATCGCGGCCGCGTCAATCGCCTGATCCTGATCTCGGATGGGCTCGCCAATGTCGGGCCGTCGTCACCTCAGGAAGTCGCTGCGCTGGGGCTGAAAGCGGCAGCCAAGGGCA
>JAYUAJ010000348.1:0-3889 GCA_043741375.1 Hyphomicrobiaceae bacterium
CGAGGCGGGCGCGTAAGGTTCGCCGTCGAGTGTCATTTGCCCGACTTCGGGCCGGATCACGCCTGCGATAATCGAGTTCAGCGTCGACTTCCCCGCGCCGTTCTCCCCGACGAGGCCCAGCACGCGGCCCGGGCGCAAGGTCAGGTCGACCGCCTTCAGCACCGCGCGGCCGCCGTAGATTTTCGTCAATTGACGGCAGTGGAGCCCGGTTTGGTCAGATTGGGGCAGGTCAGGAGCAGGCATGGCGTAAACTCGTCCCGTGCTGTCGACGACATTATATCGGCGGAGCGCTCACTTCCCGACGACGGACGGTTGTCCGTGAACGCCTCGCCGTCAACTTGAATGACTCGCGGACACGTAACCAGTAAAGGCCGTGTCCGCGTTTCGCTGATCGTTTAGTACGTTGCGGCCTTCGGCCCCATGAACGTGGCCGGGGTGTACTTGTCGGCGGTTTCCTTGTTCACGAGCGTCGTGTCCTGGTACTGAAGCTGCGGAATATCCTTGCCCATTCCGCCTACGATCTTGACCACATCCTGAACCGCAAGTTGACCCATCGGGTAGGGCAGCTGGGCCGCCGTTGCTGAAACCAGCCCAGACTTGATGGCGGGCCACATGGTCGGGAAGCCGTCGATGCCGACGAACATCATTCCAGTTTTACCGGCTCCCTTGGCCGCCTTACCTGCACCTAGAGCCATGGCGTCGCTTTCGCCAAAGATCGCCTTGAGGTCGGGATGCGCGGTCAGAATGTTCTGAGTGGCCTTGAAAGCTTCGCCCTCGTCCCAATTGGCCGTCTGTTCGGCAACCAGCTTGATGTCCGGGAACTTCTTGAGGGCTTCTTGAACGCCCTGTGTGCGTTGGGTTTCAGCGGTCGAGCCGAGAACGCCGTGGAGGACCGCGATCTCGCCCTTGCCGCCCATCTGGGTGAACATCCAGGTGGTCAGATCGCGCGCGGCCTTGACGCTGTCGGTGGCGATGTAGGTCACAAACTTGCCGTCGCCCGATTCTGGCTTCTCGTCGATGAGGATGACCGGTACGCCCGCTTCATTGGCTGCTTTGACGCCAGCCACGCCCGCTGCCGAATCTTGCGACGTCAGGATGAGAGCCACCGGCTTTTGCACCAGAAGGTCTTTCACCTGGCTGACCTGCAGGCTCGAGTCGTTGTTGGCCGATACGATCTTCACGTCGAACCCGGCCTTGGCCGCTTCATCACGAATGCCATCCCCTTCGGCGATGTAGAACAAGGATTTCTGGTCGGCAATCGATACCGCGATCAAGGGCTTGTCGGCCGCCGATGCGCTGGTCGTGGAGATCACTCCCGACAACGCAATTGTGCAACCGATGGCGCCAAGGACTGACGTCATGCGCAGATTTTTCTTAAGGCCGTCCATAGTCGTTTTCTCCATTTCTAGGTTTACAAATTCCGCCCGGCGAAGAGCCAGGAAGCTGTGGATTCTTGTTGCGGGCACGCGGCTTATTGCCCGACGCCCGAAGTTTCGAGCCGCTTTTTGAGCGTGCCCAGGAATGCGGCTGCGGCAGCTCCGTCGAGCGCCCGGTGATCACAAGTCAGCGTGAACTCTGCGATTTGCCGCCACTGGGGATCGCCGTTGTTCCAAAGATGACGGCGGACCACGCTCCCAATCGCTAGGATCGCTACCTGCGGCGGGTTGATGATCGCCGTGAACCTTGTGATGTCGAACATGCCGAGGTTTGACACCGTGAAGGTGCCGCCAGTCACCTCGGTCACCCGAATGCGGCCAGTGCGGGTTTTCTCAACGAGATCGCGACGCCTCGCGCCAAGTTCGGCCAGCGACAATTTCTGGGCACCGTGAATGACCGGCACGGTCAGGCCTTTGTCGGAGGCGACCGCCAAACCGATATTGACGTCGTCGAATTCGGTGACCGCTTCCTCGGCATAATGAGCGTTAAATCTTGGATGCTGGGACAAGGCTCCGGCACACGCCGCCAAGATCACGTCGGTAACCGTTACCCCCTCGGGGCGCTTGGCCATGGCGGCGGTCATGTCGACCTCGGCGACCACGCCAAACATGGGCGCTTGCCAAGCTTGGTTCATGTGTTTGACCATGGTGCGCGCTGTTTTGCTCAGCGGCATCACGCGACTATTTTCTATAGGGACCGTGCTGGTCATCGGACAAACCTCTTTAAGCCGCAGCTTTGACCGGGGTTCCGTAAAGGCGCATTTTCTCAATCGCCGCCGGGATCATCCGCTTGCGGCCTTCCGTCATGGCCTCTTCAAGCTGACGGTCGCCTTGCGCCCAAACGGCCTCGAAGCCAGCGCGGAACGCATGACGTAAATCGGTGTCCGCATTGAACTTGCAGACGCCTGCCGCCTTGGCGTCGTTGACCTCTTTTTCGGACAGTCCGGAGGCACCGTGAAGGACCAACGGAATTCCGGTCGCTGCCCTGATTTCTTTGATCCGCTGGATGCTGATCGGTTTCTCCGGGCGATTGGGGATGACGCCGTGGACGATACCGACCGATATCGCGAGCGTGTCGACGCCCGTCTCGGCGACGAAGCGTTTGGCCTCGGCGACGTCGGTGTAATAGGCCTCCCAATCGACGTTCTCGCCGGCGTCTGGAATCTTGCCGAGCTCGGCTTCGACTGGAATGCCGAAATCATGGCACATCTCGACGACGCGCCGGGTGGTGCGGATGTTTTCCTCGAACGGCAGATGTGCGCCGTCATACATGATGGAGGTGAAGCCGAGGCGGATCGCTTCGATGACTTCGTCCCAGCTGCCGTGGTCAAGATGATAGACAACCTCGGCGTTTGACCGTTCGGCCACACGGCGCGTCAGCTCAAAGGCGCGCTTGACTCCCATATGGGGAATGATCGCCCGGCCAATCTGAAGAAAGACCGGGGCCTTCACGGCTTCGGCCGCCATGACGAGCGCTTCGGCGGTTTCGTCATTGTGCATATTGAATGCGCCAACCGCATAACCGCCTTTTCGGGCAGCTTCGATAACAGCTCGGGGATCAACTAATTTCATGGGCGTATTCCTCAGCTACGGTCGATTTATTTGTGTGTGTCGTGACGCTGCTAGGCTGCGCTGGCAGTCTGTCGATGGTCGTAATGTGTGCCGCCGGTCCCCCCGGCGGAGACCCTTCCGGGCACCTCGTAACGTTTTGCGTATTGCCGATAGTCTTCGACCTCGCGATCTCTACGCGCACGGTCCCAGCCGAGGCTGGTGGAGAGGATGTCGGCGGCGCTTTCGACGACGCTGCTATGGCTATCGGCGTTGAGACCGATCATCGTGCGCCGGATCAGAACGTCTGTCAGCGTACGGGCAAATTCGTGGACGTAGGTGAACACCAGTTCAGCGCCGATCACGCCGGCAACTGGATCGATGAGTTCGAGCAGCGCCGGGTTGTCCCGCCCCAGCGCGACGATGTCGCTGGCGCGCGAGCCGTAAATGTCGATCAGCCGGTTGACGACAACCTCTGGCACGCCACTCGTTTGCGCCAAGTCACCGCGAAAGTGATCCCAGTCGCTCACGCGGGCACCTGGAAACGGCAGGCTCGCGGTCAGGCAACGGGGCGGCTTCTTGCCAAGCTTGCGGAAAATGATGTCGACCGTTTCCTCGGCCAGGCTCCGATAGGTTGTCAGCTTGCCCCCGATGATCGACAGCAGGCCGCTCTGCCCCGGCGCATGATCGTGAATGACGTGGCTGCGCGAGACGCTTGATTCGGACTTATCGGGTGTGTACGGCAGCGGACGAACGCCGCTGAGCGTACTCAGAATATCGCTTTCTTTCAGCCGCGCCTGCGGAATCAACCGGTTCACTTCGCCCAGCAGATAGGCGACTTCAGCGGTATCGATGCGCACGTCTTCAGGATCGCCCTCAAACCGCAGATCCGTTGTGCCTATGAG
>JAYUAJ010000349.1:0-1522 GCA_043741375.1 Hyphomicrobiaceae bacterium
GCGCAAGGATTGGGAGGTGTTGATCCCGAACCACCACGCAGGTTATCTGAGCTGGGCGGACTACGAGAGGAACCTCAGCCTGATTGCGGACAATGCCAACGGCAAGAACCCGATGAGCCGTGGCGCATTGCGCCGGGGCGAGGCGCTGCTGGCCGGCCTGCTGCGCTGCGGCCATTGCGGACGCAAGCTGCATGTTGCCTACTCTGGCAAGGACGGCAACACCGGCCGTTATCATTGCCAGGGTGGCTTCATCAATCATGGCGGCGATCGCTGCATCTCGTTCGGCGGCATGCGGATCGACCGCGATGTCGCCTCCGAAGTGATAGAACGCCTGCAACCGCTCGGAATCGAGGCGGCACTTGCAGCGCAGGCCACGCGCAGTCGTGCCAGCGAGGATAAGCGTCGGCAGCTCGAGTTGGCGCTCCAGCAGGCCCGCTACGAGGTCGGCCGAGCGCGTCGCCAATACGATGCCGTCGATCCTGACAACCGGCTCGTGGCCGCCGAGTTGGAGACGCGATGGAACGAGCGGCTGGCCATCGTCCGTCATTTGGAGACCGACCTGGAGGAATTGACGGCCTCGCCCGGAACAGAGCTGACGCCGGCCGATCGCGAGCGCTTGATGACGCTGGGCACCGATCTACAGCTAGCCTGGACCAGCGCCGGCGTGACGCCGGAGACCAAGAAGCGGATCGTGCGAACGCTGATCGACGAGATCATCGTCCGCGTCGAGGACAACGCGCTCGATCTCGTGATCCGCTGGCATGGCGGCGACCACTCCGCACTCAAGGTCAGGAAGAACCGTTCTGGACAGCATCGTTGGAGCGCTGAGGGCGAGACTGTCGATTTTGTGCGCGTGCTGGCCCGACAGATGCCGGACAAGGCGATCGCCTCGGTGCTCAATCGCGCCGGCAAGACGACAGGCCGCGGCAACGGCTGGACGCAGTCGCGCGTGTGCAGCCTGCGCAGTCACAACGCGATTGCAACCTATCGGGAGGGCGAACGCCGCGAGCGCGGAGAGGTCACGCTCGACGAGGCCGCAGTGGTACTGTCCGTCAGCCCATCGACGGTGCGCCGTCTGATCAAGGATGGTCAACTATCGGCGAATCAGCTTTGCAAGGGTGCACCGTGGATCATCCGGGCAGCCGATCTGGAGCGCAGTGACGTGAAGAGCGCGGCTACCGCCCGGCGTATGCGCCGCCCGCCGTCCGGCGATCCGCTGCAAAAAATGTTGGAACTCTAACGACATGGACAGGTGGGCACTATGAAGCGGGCTCGGGGCCGCCGACCAGCAGGATATTGGCGCCCTTCGCCAGCCAATCGCCGCCGGCGGCCAGCGCCATCACCTGAGCTTTCGAGACCATCGGCACGCTGTCGAAGTCGAACGTGGCGAGGGTCTTGCCGGCTGGCAGGCGTGCTTCGGCCAGATGGCGCTCCATGCGCCGGCGGCCGCGATCAGCCATTTCGTGCTCGGCGAGCTGGCTGAGGAAGCGGGCCGCCGGCCAGCCCTCCTTGTCGGACTGCT
>JAYUAJ010000350.1:0-9023 GCA_043741375.1 Hyphomicrobiaceae bacterium
GGAGGGATCTCCGGGCTCAGCGGAGCTAGATGCAATGGGCCCAAACGCCAGCAGCCCGCAGGCGATCAGCCAAGCGGGCAAAGAGCGGTGGTTTAATGACATGGTCATGACACCAAGCTAGCGCGGCAAAATGCGGCCGTCAAAGCGCCGATTGCGTCGTTCGCAGCCGTCGATCAGCCCTGGCGGGCCTTGAAGCGGCGCATGGTCTTGTTGATCACATAGAGCCGGCCACGGCGGCGCACCACGCGGTTGTCGCGGTGGCGCTTGCGCAAGGACTTGATGGAATTTCTGATTTTCATGGCGATAACCCAAAATTTCTCTGTATCACCGATCCCGGGAAGTCCCGGCCGGCGTCCAAGCGGCAAGCTCACTTGGGTTCTGAAGGTGCCGAGTGGTATGCGAGCTGCCCCGCCCTGTCAACGTGAAGCAGCGCCCTTGACCAATAGTCTGTGCCGCCACTGTTGCGAACTGTGCCCGGACGGCAATGACGTCTGCGACAGCTGCGGCTCTACTTGGCTGGTACAACACGACGAACTGGCCTCCCTCGCGATTGCCCATATCGACTGCGACGCCTTCTATGCCTCGGTGGAAAAGCGCGACCGGCCGCGCCTGAAGGAGCTGCCAGTGATCGTCGGTCATCCGGGCGGGCGCGGCGTAGTGACGACCGCCTGTTATGTGGCGCGCACGTTTGGCGTGCGCTCGGCCATGCCGATGTTTCAGGCCATGGAACTCTGCCCGAAAGCGACCGTCATCATCCCCGATATGGCGAAATACAAGCGCGTCGGTTACCAGATCCGCGACATCATGCGCGGCGCCACCGAGGCGATCGAGCCGGTGTCGCTGGACGAGGCCTATCTTGACTTGACAGAGGCACACCGGATCGGAACCGGCACGCCGGCCGAGGCGCTGGCCCGCATCGCGCGCGATGTCGAGATCGAAGTTGGTATCACGGTCTCTATCGGCCTGTCGGCCAACAAGCTCCTCGCTAAACTGGCCTCCGAGCGCGACAAGCCGCGTGGCTTTTCGGTGATCGGGCGCGGCGAGGCCTATGATTTTCTTGCCTCGCTGCCGGTCAGCAAGATTAACGGTGTCGGCCCGGCCACGGCCGCCCGGCTGCAGGCGGGCGGGATTGTCACCATCGGCGACCTGCAGCAGCTGAGCGAGTCCGAGCTGCTGGTGCGCTTTGGCCGCTTCGGTCGCCGACTGGCGCAATTTGCCATCGGCGAGGATACACGCGCCGTCACGCCCGACCGCGAGACCAAGAGCATTTCGGCCGAAGACACCTTTCGACGCGACAAATATAAGGCCGCCGATCTCTTGGCCGAGGCCCGTCCCCTAGCTGAACGGGTGGCCGGGCAATTGGTCAAGAACGGGCTGGCGGCAGGCACTGTAGTGGTGAAACTGAAGACCGCCAAATTCGCCCTGCTCACGCGCAGCCGCAAACTTGCCGTCCCCACCCAGAAGGCCGCCGTCCTGTTCGAAGCCGCCCGCCCCCTGATCGAGCGCGAGGCCGACGGCCGTCTGTTCCGTCTGATCGGCATCGGCGCCGACCGCCTCGCGCCCGCAGAGGAAGCCGATCCGCCGGATCTGTTTGGCTGAGGGATGTTGACCGAGACGGTTTGTCGTGCATTGTACTACAAATTGTTGGAGGCGAACTTGCGATGCCTACGATCACAATCCGGCTCGATGATGAAACCGATGCGCGCCTCAAGCGGCGGTTGGCGCGCAGCGGGGAAACCCTCTCGCAGTTCGTGCGAAGCGCCGTTATCGGCAAACTAGGGGCCACCCCTGCGCACGAAACACCCTATGAATCATGGCTAAGGTTGAGTACAGGGTTGGTCGACACTGGCGAAACCGACCTCTCAACGACTTACAAAGAGAGGATCAAGGAGAAGCTGCGTGCGAAACATCGCGGTTGATGCCGGGCCGCTGATCGGTTTGTTCAATCGCAGCGACGCACAACATAAGCAAGCCACGGATTTTCTGCGGCGCGCCGGCGACTTCCAGCTAATCACAACCTCACTGGTTATCGGCGAGGTCGCCGCGATTTTGAGCGGTGCTGAGGCCAACCTGTTGCGGTTTTTGGATTGGTTGGGCGGCGGTGTCGAGATCGACGACGCGCTGAGCGAGGACCTTCCGCAGATTATTGCGATCATGAAAAAATACCATGATCTTCCGCCCGATCTGGCGGACGCCTCTCTTATTGCCCTCTGTGAGCGCCGCAGCATCAAGTCCATTGCAACCCTAGATTCTGATTTTCAGGTCTATCGATTGTCCAAAGGGCGTAAGTTCGAGAACGTGTTTTTGCCGCCAGTTCGGTAGTGGACATTAGCTGGCAATAACCCGGAGCTCTCCACGATGAACTACGGAGACCTGCTGTACTGGTCCAAGCGCGCGGCGAATTGGGCGCATGCGTACCATACCGGCCTGCGCGATCGGCCAGTGCGTGCGCCGCTTATCCGCGGGGCTGTCGCCGCGCAGCTCCCGGCCGCCCCACCTGAAGCGCCTGAGCCGATGGAAACCATCTTCGCCGACTTCGAGCGCATCGTGCCCGGCGGCATGACGCATTGGCAGCACCCGCGTTTCTTCGCCTATTTCCCGGCCAATGCCGCCCCGGTTTCGATGCTGGCGGAACAACTGGCCAACGCCATCGCCGCGCAGGCGATGCTCTGGCAGACGTCGCCCGCTTCGACCGAGATCGAGCAGGTGATGGTCGATTGGCTGCGTCAGGCGCTGGGGTTGCCCGAAGGGTTCCGCGGTACCATCCATGACAGCGCGACCACGGCGACTTTGGCCGCAGTGCTGACGATGCGCGAGGCGGCGATCGACTGGGCGGGGCTCGATCAGGGGCTCGCCGGGCAGCTGCGGCTGCGCGTTTATTGCAGCGTCGAGAACCATTCTTCGGTCGACAAAGCGGTGCGGCTGGCCGGCATCGGTCAGGCCAATCTGGTCAAAATCGCAACCGATGCGCAGCACGCAATGATCCCCGAAAGCCTGGCCAAAGCCATCGCCGATGATCGCGCCACTGGCTTTCGGCCGGCCGGCGTAGTACTGGTGGCTGGGGGAACCTCGATCGGTGCCTTCGACCGGATGGGGCCGAGCATTGCGGTTGCCAAGGCCGCGGGCTTGCCCGTGCATGTGGACGCGGCCTGGGCGGGATCGGCCATGATCTGCCCGGAGTTTCGCCGCCTGTGGGACGGCGTCGAGGCCGCCGACAGCATCGTGTTCAATCCGCACAAATGGCTAGGGGCGCAATTCGACTGCTCGGTGCAGTTTTTGCGCAATCCGTCGCCGCAGATACGCACCCTTGGCCTGCGGCCGGCCTATCTGCAAACCCCCAATCAGACCGGGGGAGACGAGGTGGTGAACTTCAACGAATGGACGGTGCCGCTCGGACGCCGCTTCCGGTCCTTAAAGCTGTGGTTTCTGTTGCGGGCCCATGGCCTTGAAGACCTGCGCTGCCGCATTCGCAACCATGTGGCGTGGGCCGGCGATCTGTGTACCGCTCTTGGCGCGCTTTCCGGTGTCGAGATCGTGACAGCGCCGTCGCTGTCGCTGTTCACGTTCGCGTTACAAGACGACGCGACAACCGAGAAGCTCTTGACGCGGATCAACGACGACGGGCGGATTTTCCTGACGCAGACGCGTCACAACGGTCGCTTTGTCATTCGCGTCCAGGTCGGCCAATTCGACTGCACTCGCGACGACGTGATGATGGTGGCCGAAGTGGTGCGGGAGTTGATGTGAGGGCCTGCCAAACGCACGACCGGCTACAACGCCGGCTTTGGCACCAGCTGCTTAGCGAGCGCTACCTGATAGCTTGATCCAGGCGCCCGTATCTCGGCTTCGACCATCTCGGAGAAGTCGGCAAAACTCGGGACCGCGCGCACCTTGGTGGTGCCTATGAAAAAGGTTGGCGTGCCGCTCACACCCAATTGCCGGGCGCGTGCTTTCACCCAGCGCAGCGCCTGGTCGGTCTTAGGGTCCTGCCAGCAGGCGTCGAATCCCTTCCGGTTCATGCCCGCCTTGGCCGCTACCTGCGCGATCACATCGGGGCGCACTTCCAGAGACACCCATTCGGCCTGGTTGCGCATGAAAGTGTCGTAGAGCTTGAAATAGTCCTTCTCCGGCGCGCACCGATTTACGATCCAAGCCGCACCTGAGGTGTGGCCGATGGGAAACTCGCGCAGAATCCAGTGCACCTTGCCGGTGTCGATGTAGGCCCTTTTCACCTGCTCGAACACGGTGGTGTGGAACGCGCGGCAATGCGGGCAAGTGAGGGAGGCGTACTCGATGACGGTGACCGGCGCGTTCGGGTTGCCCAGCGTGCGGTCGCCGAGCGGCCCGATCACGGCGAGATCAGCCTTGGTCGGGTGTTCGATGGGTTCGAGTTTTTGCTGCTCGTCGGTGAGTTGATCGGGCGTCGAGGGGGCCACATACCCAGCCGTGGATTGAGCTGTCACCGACACATCGGCGGTGGAGGTCAGACTGCCCACGGCGGGTGCGCCCGAGCAGCCGGCAAGCGAGAGCACTGCCAGCAGTCCCAGCCTACGCGCGACCCCGCGCATTCCCCAATCCGGCCCCATGCTCGTCCCCAGTCCAGTCAATCTATTGGTCAGCCCTTCATCAGCGGTGTCATGATCGCTTCGAAGTCTTTCAGTTCGTGGGTGCCCTTCAGTTTCACGCCGTTCACGAAGAAGGTCGGCGTGGAATCGACGCCGAACTTGTCGCCACGCTCTCGGGAGGCATTGATGCCAGCCAAAAGTGCCGGATCCGTGATGCATTTTTTGAAGCTCTCGTCGGTAAAGCCCATCTGCTTTGATAGGCCTTGCACCTTGCCGAGGAAATCGTCGTTGGTCAGCCACTCGTCCTGGCGGTCAAACATGGTGCCGACGAAGGCGAAATAGCGCATCGGCCCTACGCAGCGCGCCAGCATGCCGACGGTCTGGGCCGGTGGGTTGAGCGGGAACTCGCGGAAGATCAGGCGAGCCTTGCCGGTGTCGATGTATTTGGCCTTGAACTCCGGAAACACCCGCTTGTGGAAGTCAGCGCAGTGCGGGCAGCTCATCGAGGCGTATTCGACGACGGTGATCGGCGCGTTGGCGTCGCCGATGACGTTATCGGGGAGCGTGCCGGGCTTGGCTAGCTCAGCGGGATCGACGTCCGGCTTTGGTGCGGCTGCCGTGTTGGCGGCAACCTTTTCGGCAGGTGTTGGCGTGGTCGCAGCCATCGTGGCAGCAGCGGCCGGTTCGGCCGCTTTGGTCATGGCGGGTTCCGCCGCCTTGGTCATTGCCGGTTCGGCCGCCTTTGTCATGGCTGGCTCAGCCGCTTTCGTCATCGCCACCGGTTCCGGGGCCTTGACCATGTTGTCCGAGGCCTTGGCCATGGTGTCCGTCTTCGTCATGGCCGCGCCGTCGGCCGCCTTGGCCGGTGCGGTCATCCCGGCAGCATCGTGTACTGGCGCCATTGCAGTGGCGGGCAAATGGCTACCCAGGAGGCCGGAGCCCAGAAGCAACAACGCGGCGACCGCGCCGATGTAAAGTGGTGTGGGGTTTGCCGGGGCTGCGATTTTGCGGTCTTGCTCGTTCAACTGAGGGCTCCTGTCGGTGCATATAGCTGGCAGAGGCGCGCGGTCGCGCAGCCTCTTGATTGAATCGAGGTGTTAGCACGAATTGCGGCCTTTTCCAGGGTCTTGCGACCTAGCTGGTCTGCAAATTCCTGTCATCAGGCCGGGGGATGCTTGGCCGCCTCGCGCCGGACGTTGCCGCCCAACCGCTCGAGCACGTCGCGCAAGCGCTCATCGGCAACTTCACTTGCCGCGACCCGGAGGACCGGGGCTTGCTTTTTGGGCGCAGGCTGCTTCAATGGCTTGCTAAGCGGGGCTTGCACCAGCCGCAGACCGATAACGGCGCGAAAGCCGAAATAGGCGTTCACCCGCTCGATTAGCTGCTCGGCGCGGTGCTGGATTTCAAGCACGCGCGGCCCCTCCACGCGCAGGATGAGTGTCGCGCCCTCGGCGCCATTCCAGGGGTTGTCCTCATCGCGCTGCGCCCCGGCGCCACGCGGCCAGCGCAAGCGCTCGGGAGCCGTGTACGAGGCCGAATCGGCGCCCACGATAGCGGGCCAATCGGTCAGGATGGCGGCCTGCGGGAAACCGAATTTTTCCACCGCTGTACGCGTCAGTGCCGGTACGAAACTGCCGATCGAACGGCCGACGGGCTTCTTGATCTGCATGCTCAGTGCCCCTTCCGGTTCTTAATTCCCAACCTTGACCTCCTCCCATAGCATGGCAGGACCGATTCGCCGTTTGGCCGGAGGCGCCGTTGACCTTAGCCCTTGCCCGCGCTGCACCTGATGCGTTGCCGGCCGCAGCCATCGTCAAGGCCCTGCTAGCCTGGTACGACCGCTCGCGGCGCGAACTGCCGTGGCGCTTTGTCCCCGGTGCGACGGCCGATCCCTACCGCGTCTGGCTGTCGGAGATTATGCTGCAGCAGACCACGGTCAAGGCCGTCATCCCCTATTTCGAGGCGTTCGTGGCGCGCTGGCCGACGGTGCAAGCGCTGGCGGTCGCCCCGCGCGACGACGTGCTCGCGGCCTGGGCGGGCCTTGGCTACTACTCGCGTGCGAGAAATCTGCACGAGTGCGCCAGGCTGGTCGCCAACGACTTGCGCGGCAAATTTCCGGACGATGTGTCGTTGCTGATGAAGCTACCCGGGATCGGCCCCTATACGGCCGCCGCCATTGCCTCCATCGCCTTTCAGCGCCGGGCCATGCCGGTGGATGGCAATGTCGAGCGCGTGGTCGCAAGACTCGCCGCCGTCGAAACTCCTTTGCCAGAGGCCAAGCCGCTGCTGAAGACGCTCGCCGAAAGCCTGACGCCAAAAGCCCGCAACGGCGACTTTGCGCAAGGCATGATGGATCTGGGCGCAACCGTCTGCTCGCCGCGCCGGCCGTCCTGCATGCTCTGCCCGTTGCGAGACCTCTGCCGGGCCAAGCGCGCCGAAATCGCCGATCAGTTGCCGCGCCGTTCGCCCAAACCCGAGCGTCCGTTGCGTCATGGCGTGGCCTTCGTCGCCATTTCCGAGCGCGGCGAAATCCTGCTGCGCCGCCGTCCAGACAAGGGCCTGCTCGGCGGCATGATGGAGGTGCCGTCTACCGATTGGACCGAGACCTGGCTGCCAGCCGAGGAGGCGTTGCGCTATGCCCCGGTCAAGAGCCGCTGGTTCCCGATGCCGGGGGCGGTCGCCCACACTTTCACACACTTCCGCCTCGGCGCCATGGTGTTCCGCGCCCACGTCCGCAACCATCCGCCGCTGACGCTGTGGGCCAACCAGCCGCAGTGCCGCTGGGTGCACCGCGACGCGCTAAAGGCCGAGGCGCTGCCCGCGGTGATGCACAAGATTATTGCGCACGCGTTGAACGATGCTGAGTGAGGATGGCAAGTTGCCGCTTGGCCCCGGCATCCCTATATCTGCGCCAACAGGAGAACCGCCCATGGCCATGACGGCTGACGATATCGAGCGCCTGATCAAGGCCGGCCTGCCCGACGCCGCGGTGACGATTACCGACCTGGCGGGGGACGGCAATCACTATCAGGCGATGGTGGTGTCGGCGGCCTTCAAGGGCAAGCGGCTCGTGCAGCAGCATCAAATGGTCTACGATGCGCTCGGCGGGCGGATGGGCGGGGAGCTGCACGCTTTGGCGCTGACAACTGCGGCGCCGAAGGACTGACAACGTTGACGGAACTACTTTTCGAAGCAAGTAGTTCCGTCGTATAGCTTGGTCTACAATTCACCTTGGGGTCCTGCCCGAATTTATGGAGCCGCTTATGAGCGATGTGCAGAACGTGCAAGATTTCATCCGTAAGACCATCGCGGTCAACGACGTCGTGTTGTTCATGAAGGGCAACAAGGCCATGCCTCAGTGCGGGTTTTCCGGCCGCGTTACGCAGATTCTCACTCACATGGGCATCGACTTCAAAGACGTGAATGTGCTGGAAGACCTGAGCGTGCGCGACGGCATCAAGGCCTTCACCAACTGGCCGACCATCCCGCAGCTCTACGTCAAGGGCGAGTTCGTCGGTGGTTGCGACATCGTGCGCGAGATGTTCCAGGCCGGCGAATTGCAATCGCTGATGAAGGAAAAGGGCCTGCCGGTGAAGGCCGACGCACCGGCGTAAGCAAGGCTGCGCCAACGTCCGGCCCGGTGCGTGATCGACGACGCGGCCCGCGATCAGCGGATGCGCTGCATCACCAGATAGATGATGGCGAGGATCACGCCGATGCCGATCAGGCTCGGTGTCGGCACGTCGGCCGCGAATTTCTTCACATTGTCGGCCACCGACGTGACGAACACGCCGGAATTGTCGCCAAGGATCAGATACATCAGGATCACTGACAGGATCGTCAGAAATCCCAGCTCGACGAACAGCCAGAGAAAACGTCGAGTCTTTTCGAGGAACTGCATCATGCGCGCCCCCGGGAGCCAACAGGTGGGGAGCGGAGGCTCCCCACCCAGGTTGGCTTAACCTCGTGTCGAAGCGTCAGCGGCAACGCGTGCCGTTGGTCGCTACGCGGCCGAGCGGTTCGAGAACAGCCAAAGGATGAAGCCGAGGGCGATCAATCCGACCAGACCTTCTTTGCCGAGGGCTTGGACGAAGGCCGTGATGTTGGCAGCGACATTGCCGAAGAACGGAATGGTCGTACCACCGACGAGCAAGGCGCAGACGATACCCAACCCGAGCAAGGTCAGGCCGAGATCAGTCAAGCCACCAATCAAGGTCTTGGTATTTTGAATAAAGGCATTCATGAGCGGTTTCCCCTGTTGCGATCGCGGAGTTGTTACGCATTACCCACTTGTCGCGGGGGGAATCTACTAAATATGGGGCGTCCGTACAAACAACGTACAATATCGGCCAATTCCAGAGGCTTAGCTGTCCTCTGTTCACAGGTATCCACAGGGGGCCGCGGACCGATTCGGCCTAAAAAACGGGCAAACAAAAAGGCCGTCGCAAGACGGCCTTT
>JAYUAJ010000351.1:0-9015 GCA_043741375.1 Hyphomicrobiaceae bacterium
GCGAGCATGACGCGGCTGCGATGGCCGAATCAAGGACGTCCATACGGCGCCAGAAAGGCGAATTTCAATGCGATCGCACCTTCGGCGCCGGCCGTTCGCTTAATGTGGCTCAGAACTGACCGTGCGCCTTCGCGGTGTTAAAAAAATTAGATTACATAATATTTTCAATATCTTAAGCCAAACTTGACCTTCCCGTCGCATCGCGGCCCAGGCGCCGGCGAGAGGACCGCGCGGCAATTGCCCTGTTGATGCCTGCATTCGAGCCGAGGATGCGCTTGCTCCCTCGAGCGACCTATGCTCACTCGTTGGACGAAGGATTCTATGGCGGGCAGGAATGGCCATTGATACGGCAATTGTTGGGTTTCTGGGCGCGGTAACCGCTGCGACGGCGGCTGCCCGCGCTGGACAGTCCGTTTTGCCATCCATTGCCGCCAATCCCGCCGCCTTTTTCCAGCGCCTGGTTGTCATGCGCGGCGAAACCGAGATGAAGCGTCACGCCGAGAAGCTGGCGCTGCATCTGATTGGCGAGGTCAAGGCCGGCCGGGCCACGCTCGACCAGTTAGAGAGCCGGGTGACTGTGTTGACCGGGCTAGTCTGCAACTTCCCTCCCAAGACCAATCAGTTGCAGGAAGAACTGGATCGTAGCCGCGGCCGTTCGCCGGCAGCCTCCGCCCTGCTGATTGCTTCGGCCGTCGTGTCGCGAGCACAAGCGCGCGGGCGGCCGGAACAGGCACGCGTCGACCCCACCTGGGCCACCGACCTGATCGCCGAGGGGCTGGTTGCTGTGCTTGCCGATCCGACCTTCCTGGCTGCGGTGGAGCGCGCCTTCGAGGCAGCCGCTGGCGGGGCCATTGCTGCGCCTGCGGGGCCCCAGCCGATGGTTGCCGCAACCGGCACCCGCTCGGTGACTCCCTCGCCCTTGGCCCCGAACGGCATGCTCAGCGAGCACGCCAGCGCGGACCTCCGTTCGGCCTGCCGGTTGCACAACATTGCGCCTGCCGACGTTGAAGCCGTTGTCACCGCCAAGTCGGCACAGCTGCGTGATCTGCTCAAGCAGCTGAATGCCACTCCGCCGGACCCGAGCGGTACGCGGCTCTCCGAAGCCCTTCGGCTTGATGCCATCTCCGCCTTGGCCGCGGGCAAACTGCAGCGCTGCGCCGAGCTGCTGGGCGCGCTGGTGCAGCAGTTGTTGGCCGACCACAAAACAGCCGGCGCCGTCGATACGCTCGGTCTGCTGGGCCAACTCCAGGAGGCACGGCTGGAGCCGCAGGCCGCCGCCGCGGCGTATGGCGATGCCGCCGCAAGGGCGACGGGACTGCCCGCGTCGCTGCGCTGGGGCTTGGCGCTGCGTCAAGCCTCTGCCCTGGCCAGTGAGGCCGACGACCTGAACCGTATGGGCAAGCTGAGCAACCGGCCGCTGTCGGAAGCTGTGCGCGTCTACGCGGCGGCGCTGCAGATCCAGCCCCGCGAGGAGGCGCCGGAGCTTTACACGGTCACCCAGAATTGCCTCGGCAACACCTTGCTACGGCTCGGCGAGTTGGAGGGTAAAGCGGAGCTGCTCGAGCATTCCGCCAGCGCTTACAAACTCGCTGCCGGGGCCATGGAGCGTGGTCGGTCGGAGCGCGACTGGGCGCTGGTGCACAGCAACCTGGGGACGGCCCTACTGAAGGCCGGCGAACTTACCGACGCCCAGCGCAACTATATCGAGGCGGCCAGCGCGTTCGAAACCGCGCTCGGGGTGTTGAAACCGGATGCCAACACGGCCGACTGGGCATCGGCGCAAGCCGGACACGGCACCGCCCTCGGCCGGCTGGGCGCCATTCGCAGCGATCTCGGCCTGTTGGAGCGGACGGCGCGCGCGGTCGATACGGCCCTGGCAAGCTTCGAGCGGCGCCGGGCGCCCGGCCCCTGGGCCAGGTTGCAGAGCTGCCTCGGCAACATCTGTGCAGATCTCGGCGAGCGGATCGGAGGACGCCATTGGCTGGAGCGCGCGATCAGCGCTTACGAGGCTGCTCAACAGGAATGGACCGAGCAGCGCTCGCCACTGCAATGGGCGCTCAGCGAAGCCAACCGGGGCGGCGCACAGCTCGGCCTCGGAACCTTGACGGGGAGCCGCCGGCACCTTCAGCTGGCCGAGGAAAGCCTGGTCAGCGCCGACCGCGTGTTCAGCCGCCTGGGCGAACTTAACTACGCCGCCGCCGCGCGCCAGAGTCTGGCGACGGTTCGGGGCGAGCTGGCGCATGCAGGCGTCGTGGCGGGCGACCAAGGTGCGCGCGCGCGGCTTTAGTCCACCCTACGGTCCTCAGCCCCCTTGTCTTCGGTCCCTTCAAACTCGCGCCGCCAGGTACCGCACCTCTTTGCCAGGATAGGGCGAGCCGCGCCCGACTTCGACAAATCCCAGCCGCGCATGGAACGCGTCAGACCCCGGATTGGGTGGCATGCTGTTGACCTCGGCCGCGACCATGTCATGACCAGCGGCGCGGGCGGCGGTGAACAGCTCCGTATAAATTTCACGCGCCACGCCGCCACCGCGCGCCTCGGCGGCGACGATGATGCGGTCGCTGTAGACGAACCTTGGATACCGATCGTGGAACCAGCGGAAGTTGATGCTGTCATGATCAGCTGACTGATCGAACGCGATCAGCAGCGCTTGCCGGCTGGGGACAGTGCGCGCCAGAAACGCCATGCCGATCATGCGCGTGAGTTTTGCGCGGTCGAGCAGCGAGGTTTCTACGGCGTGCGCGTTGTTGAGAACGAGCAGGTCATCGATATCGAAGGGGGTGATGGGTTGGGACATGCTACCCTCTTATCTTCTCCCACAGGGATCACATGGCGGCTCGGCGAGGATCGTCAACTTCAATTTTCGCCAACGTGAGCTGCGCTTGAGCCGTGGAGTTGGATTGACAGAAGCCCGGTCGATGCCTTACGTTAGCTAAATTAATTAGCTAAGTGACGCGCCATGACCATCTATACGGTTCACGAAGCCAAAACCCAACTTTCCAAGCTGCTAGCCGCGATGGAGGCAGGTGAAGAGGTCATTATCGCGCGCGGAAACACGCCGGTGGCGCGGCTAGTGCCGGCCACGGCGAAGCCGAGCCGCGTTTTCGGGGCCTACAAGGGGCAGTTCACTGTCGGTCCCGAGTTCTTTGAGGATATGACCGATGATGAGATTGCCGTGTGGGAAAACGAGTCGATTTTCCCTGAAACCGCCGACCCGTCCGAGGTCATGGCGAGCGGATTGGCCGAGACGCCGCAATCGCCAATAACGGGCAAGCACAAGCCGTGAGCTATCTGCTCGATACGCATGCTCTGCTCTGGTGGTTAGACGGCGATCCGAAGCTGTCCGCCAAAGCGCGAGCTGTTATTTCAGATAGGGAGCTGACGGTTTGGGTAAGCGCGCAGCCACAGCCTGGGAGATTGCGAACAAGGCGCGCATTGGCAAGCTGCCGCATGTGCTGCATGAAGCTCGACATCTCCTGGCTGTGCTGGCCGAGCAGGATTTCAAGCTGCTGCCCATAACGGCCGAACACGGCCTTCGCGCGGGCTGGCTGCCGGGGGAGCACAAGGATCCGTTCGACCGGATGTTGGCGGCTCAGTCGATCGTCGAAGGGTTGATACTGGTGACTACGGACAAACGCATGGCGGGATTTGGCGCAATGGTGATGTGGTGAGGGGGACGCCGCGAACTGCCAGAGGCGCCTTCGCCTACCCCCGCATCCGCTTGCCCTCCGGATCAAACGGCGCTTCGGTGAGGATCGTCGCCTTGCGGTTGTCGCCGATGATTTCGATTTCGAAGGCGTGTTTGCCGAGATCGGCCGCCAGCTCCTTGGGTACATAGCCTTGGGCTAGCGATTTTTTCACGTAATGCGCGTAGCCGCCGGAGGTCACCCATCCGACCACTTTGCCTTTATGCCAGATCGGTTCGTCGCCGAGCACGTCGGCGGTCTCGGCGTCCACCTCGAACGTCACGCGGCGCAGTTTTCCGCCGCTGGATTTATCGGCCGCCGCCGCCTCGCGGCCGATAAAATCGGTCTTGGTGAGGTCGACGAAGCGGTCGAGGCCGGCTTCGAAAGCCCCGTAGATCGGGCGCAATTCGCGATACCAGGTCGGAAAGTTCTTCTCCAGGCGAAGCGATAGCAGCGCCCGCATGCCGAAATTGCCAATGCCCGAGGCTTTTCCAGCGGCCATGATCTCGCGATAGAGCCGGTACTGATATTCTGGCGCCACCCAGATTTCGTAGCCAAGATCGCCCGTATAGGTCACGCGGTTGATCAGGGCGGGGCAGTGCCCGATATCCATGGAGCGATGCGCCATGAACGGGAAGGCGGCGTTCGACACATCCTCGTCGGTGAGGTGGGCCAGCACGTTTCGCGACTCCGGTCCGGCAATTG
This sequence comes from Hyphomicrobiaceae bacterium, assembly GCA_043741375.1. Taxonomy (GTDB): domain Bacteria; phylum Pseudomonadota; class Alphaproteobacteria; order Rhizobiales; family Hyphomicrobiaceae; genus JANYHF01. The sequence goes on from JAYUAJ010000351.1 coordinate 4,392, forward strand.
ATAAGCCGACCAGCCCCATGTCGTAGCGGCGAATTCGGACGGACCCATCCGCAGGCAGATGTTTCTCGAACCAGCGCATGTGATACTTTTGCGCCTGGCTCGATCCCCACATGAGAAAGCGATCGTCGGTTGCCTTCGCAATCGTAAAGTCGCCGATCAATTTGCCGTTCGGATTCAGCATCGGCGTCAGGATCAGCCGCCCGGTCTTCGGCATTTTGTTCGTCATCAGCCGGGACAGGAACGCCTCCGCACCCGGACCCGCAAACTCGTACTTGGCGAAATTGGCGATCTCGGTGACGCCGACGCCCTCGCGCACCAGACGGCACTCGTTGCCGACATGCTCAAAATCGTTCGAGCGGTGGAACGAGACGACATCCTTCGGCTCCACGCCCTTGGGCGCGAACCAGAGCGGCGTCTCCAGCCCCCAGGAATCGCCCATCACCGCGCCCTGCGCGCGCATTGCATCATACAGCGCCGTGGTCTGTTGCGGCCGCGCTGCGGGTAGTTCTTCGTTCGGGAATCGGATCGAGAAACGCCGAGAGTAGTTCTCGCGCACTTTTTCGTTCGTGTACGACCGCGTGGCCCACTCGCCGAAGCGGGCGACATCCATGCCCCAGACATCAAAGCCGGGATCGCCGTTGACCATCCACTGCGAGAGCGCGAGACCGACGCCGCCGCCTTGCGAAAATCCCGCCATGACCGCGCAGGCGACCCAGAAATTCCGCAGCCCCTGCACCGGCCCCACCAGCGGGTTGCCATCCGGAGAGAACGTAAACGGACCATTGATCACGCGCTTGATGCCGGCCTTGCCCATGGCGGGAAAATGCTTGTAGGCGATCTCCAGCGAGGGCGCGATGCGGTCGAGATCGTCCGGCAGCAGCTGTTGGCCAAAATCCCACGGCGTGGTTTTGGGCTGCCACGGCCGGCAGTCCTTCTCGTAAGTGCCGAGCACCATGCCATTGCGCTCCTGGCGCATGTACACTTCGGACTTGAAGTCCAGCGCGTGGCTGACTTCCTTGCCGTATTGCTTGTTGTAGGCCACGACCTCAGGGATATCCTCGGTCACCATGTACATGTGCTCCATGGCCAGCACCGGCAGCTCGATGCCGACCATGCGGCCGACCTCGCGCGCCCATAGTCCGCCGCAGTTCACCACATGCTCGGCGACGATCGTGCCCTGTTCCGTGATGACGTTCCACGAACCGTCCGCACGCGGCTTTAACTCCACCACGCGGTTGTTGAGATAGATCTCCGCCCCGCCGATCTTGGCTGATTTGGCGTAGGCCTCAGTCGTCCCCTCGGGATCGAGATTGCCGTCCACTTTGTCGTACAGCGCGCCAACAAAATATTTCTCTTCCATCAGTGGAAAGAGCTTTTTGGCCTCGGACGGCGTCAGAAGTTCAGTTTCGAGATTGAGATAGCGGGCGCGGGCGTGCGCCATTTTCAAAAAGTCCATGCGGTCGTTGTTGTCGGCGAGAATAATGCCGCCGGAGCGGTGCAACCCGCAGCTCTGGCCGGAGATTTTTTCGAGCTCATTGTACAGAGAGATCGTGTAACCCTGCAGCTTTGCGACGTTCGGATCGCCGTTCAGGGTGTGGAAGCCGCCCGCCGCATGCCAGGTCGATCCCGCCGCCAGCCGCGCGCGCTCGATCAGCACAACGTCCTTCCAGCCCGCCTTGGTGAGATGATACAGCACCGAACAGCCGACGACGCCGCCGCCAATGACCGCGACTTTGGTGTGGGATTTCATGAATTGTCTCTGCCGTGGATTGTTGCCGTGGTGCCTAGTGTTTCGCAGGACCAGGCAAGGGGCGCAATCGGAACCGTCGTTGTTCGAGCACGACAAAAGGCCCGGGCAAGTCTTGGGCGTGGGACTTCATGAAGCTGGCGATGCGCTGGACTTGTGATGGAAGCGAAAGCCGGGCAAGTTCAACCAGCAGCACACCAGCGACGGCCAGTCCTTCGGCAATGCAGAGCATGCCAAAGTCGTGGTCTTGCGTGATCAGAATGAGGTGGTCAGGACTGGCCTCGCGGAGGACGCCAATGTCGTCAAGGCCAGCGTGGCCTTCAGCGATGGAGCGGACCTTCCAGCCGTCCAATCGCAATCTTTCAATGATCGGTCGCGGCACGTTCTCGTCCGCGAGCAGGTCCATGACTCATTCCGCTGCGACGGAGGAGGCGCCCTTGACAGCGTCGGCAGCATAGGCAAGGGCAGCCTTGAGGTCTGCTTCCGTAAGGTGCGGATAGGCCTCAAGCAACTCCGCAAAACTGCGGCCCTCCGCAAGCCAGCGCAGGATCAACTCGACAGTAATGCGCGTGCCTTTGATGCACGGTTTGCCGACCATGATGGCCGGGTCAGTGCTGATTCGGGGATGGCGCATGGGCCGTTCGACCTTCGCTTCTCTGTATTATTCGCTTCTCTGTATTAGGAGTGACGATACCTCAAATCAGCGTCTTTTGCAGCACCACCTCAGTCAATCCAGCAGTCAATTCCCCCCCGCGCCCGGCAAACCCAGCGCCGCCTTGAACATCGGCTCCACCGTCCGGCTGTCGTCGTCCGTCGTAATCGCGAAATTACCGCCGTGCGACCACACGGCCCAGGGAATGCCGCGGCTGTCAGCCTCTTGGCGGATGTCGCGCATCAGGGCGGCGCGGTTTTCGCGCGTCGTCACTGTGCCGGCGCTCTCGTCGCGGATCATCCCGAACTCGCCCAGGAACAGGCGGTTCGGCGAAATGCTCATTTGCTCCGCCCACGCCTCAGCCAATTCGAACGGCAGCTTCAGCATTTTGGCGGCGTGGCCGGGGGCGCAATAGTCCGCAAGCATATCGCCGGCCTGCTTGCTGTAGTCGGCGAGCTTTTCAGCGTCGCTCACGCCCTCGGCGATGCGGGCGCTAATACGGGCAAGCAGCACTGACTGCACGTCTTCGGACTCGCACACCGGCGGATAGATGATGCCCGTCACGTAGGGCATCGGTGGGTCGGTCCAGCTTGCGCCCTGGTGCGAGGCCAGGAACGGATTGTAGGTGTGAAAGCTCCAGAGCAAGGCCTTGTCGGCCAGCATCTCGGCAGTCACATCGTCCTTGCCGAGTTTGGCGAGCCCCTCGGCGCCGCCCCAACAGGCGCCAGACAGAATCAGTGGCAGTTTCGGCGCCGATGCGCGCGCAGCTTCGTAAAGTTGGCGCATCATGCCGGGCCAGCGCGGCGCGGCGCCATCTGCCGGAGGCGCGCAGTCCAGGGTTGGCTCGTTCATGGGCTCGAAGGCGACGCTTTCGGGATCGGCGGTGTTGAGGGCCTTGGCGAAGCTGCGCACCAGCTCGACGTAGGCTTGGAACAGCTCCGGTTTTTCCAGGTAGGCCTGCGTGCCCAGCCGGCGTCCGGCCGATACAGGAATGGCGTGCAGATCGACGACGACCTTGAGCCCCAGTTTGCGCAGGTCAACGACGGTCTCTAGCGTCCCGCGCAACATCTGGCCAGCTTGCGGGGCGCCGCCCTCGGACAGGAACGCGAACGGATCAATCGGCAGGCGCACGAAATCGAAGCCCGCCTCGCGCAAAAAGCGTATCTTGTCCATGCCGATGCTGCGCCGCCACTCCGGGAACACGTCAAGAAAGCCGGGCTCGGCAAGCCGCGCCTCGTCCGGCCAGGATTCCCACAGGTCCAAGCTGACGCCGCGGTGCAATTCAATGGCTGAGGAGGTCGCGCACAGGGGCGCGACGAGGAGGGCAAGCGCGAGCAGACAACAGGGAACTTTCATGGGCATCTCGTTCGCACGATTTCGGGCGGCAGACTGTTGCGGGCTATAAATGGCAAGAACAGGACGCAGTTTTCGGGCACCGGGAGTTCGCTGCGTCCGGGGCAGGGGTCGCCGACGACAGTCAGGAGGATCAGAAGACAAAACGGTGAGCGGTTGTCGCGCCGGGCGCAAAGCAAAGTTTCCTGCTGCCGAACCACCTCAGCCGGTTGCGTTGGATGACGTCGTAGATCCGATCGCCGATGAAATTGGGGACAATGCGTCCCGCGCTCCCCAGCCAGCGCCACGGCGCTGGCAAGCTGCGCGCGGCAGCAAGCAGTCCCCGCCACTTCACATGGGCCACGCCATCGCTCAGCACCATGAAGGTATCAAAGCGATCCGCATCGAGACGATAGTGCTGATAGAGCGCACGCGGCAGCGGCGACTGGATGACGGCAAAGCGGCTTGAGCCGTCGGGGTCGCGGGCCAGCATCCACTGCACGCCGGAGGAGCACAGAACACACAGGCCATCGAAGATCAGCAGCGGTTGGCGGTCGTCGAACTTGGGCACCGCCGAATCGGCGCGGTAGGAATAGCGGGCGATGGCCATGACAAAGGGTTCCGTCGTCACACAGGCGCAGTTATCGCAACGCGACGCCGCTCCCACTCGCCTGCCAGGAGGATGGCCAATCCGCTGCCCACGATCAGTGACATACCGGCAAGTGACCAAGCATTGGGAATTTCGCGGAAGAAAAAGGCGCCATAGAGGACGGCAAAGACGGCGGCCAGATAGGAGAATGGAGCGACCGCGCCAACCGCCCCGAGGCGGAAGGCCTGGAACACGAAAAACTGGCCGGCCACCATGAACAACCCCGCGCCGAGCAGGCACAGCA
>JAYUAJ010000352.1:0-3882 GCA_043741375.1 Hyphomicrobiaceae bacterium
CCAGCGAACCGGGCGCCGTAGATCACACCCTCGTTATTGGCCAAGGCGACCATCAGAAAACGAGCACGACGTAACATCAAAGAGCGTGCTCGGGCTTACTGTTCGGGTTGCTGGCGGGCATCTGCCTGCTGTCGAAATACTATTCAATCCTCTTGCTGGCCTCCTGCTTTGTCGCAAGCCTGCTGCATCCGGAGGCACGCCGATACTACGCGTCGCCCGCTCCCTACGCCACTGTGGCCGTCGCTGCGCTGATATTCAGTCCGCACGTCTGGTGGGTCGTGGCGAGTGACTTCCCATCCGTCAAATATGCGCAGAGCAAGACCGGTCAGACCTGGGCCTACAACAGCTACCGGGCACTGATCGCTGGCCTTGCCGGTATCGGTCTGAATTTGCTGGCAGCGGCAATTTTTGTTGGGGCCCTTGGAAGGCGCCGACCCGCACTGCGCGGAGACGCCTGGAACAAGATGCTGGCCCCCGAACGGCGTTGGCTGCTGGTGCTCACCCTCGGGCCATTGGTTCTGACGTTGGCGCTGGGTGCTGTCGGCTACGTCAAGGTGCTCCTCAACTTCCTGATCCCGGTATTCTTCATGGCGCCGCTGATGCTGCTCATCGCTTTTGAGCAGGCGATCACATCCAAGTCGGTCCGCAGCGTGATCCGCGCGGTCGTCATCTTCATGATCGGATCGATGGTTGTTGCCCCGATTGCCGCCTACGCCACGTTTGCGCTCCAATTGCATGGGACCTCGGAGATCACGCCCGAAGCGGCCCGCGACGCCGCGCGGCACTGGCACGAGGAGTTCAAGCATCCTCTCAAGATTGTTGCCGGTTCAGAGCAGAACTCCCTCGCACAGGTGTTCTATGGTCCCGATCAACCGGTCGAGTTCACTCATTTCGACTTCAGTCACGCGCCGTGGATCACGATCGACCGCATCAATCGAGAAGGCCTTTTGGCGGTTTGCAATGACGACGATGTCGTCTGCATCGATTGGGCCCAGCGCTTTGCCAATGCCAACACGCGCGTGATCACAACGAGCGTCGGGAAAACCGTCTTTGGCATCGTGGGACCGAAGCACAGTTTGGTCTACATCATGACCCCGCCTCGGACAGCGCCCGGAGATTGAGGGACGCCGTTCCGATTTTTCACAGTCGCCTCCGACCCAATGCGATTGTAGGACAGCCTTGTTGACTTCCGATTAACCAGCCATGAGCGTGATGACGACAATAGGTCAAAGGCTGCCGGTTTTGGCACGCCGAGACCGTCGGCTATCCTGCCTCGAAGCTGTCGAAGTACAAGCTACTGTTCGCCATCTGTGCTCCCGTCGCTCATTGACCCTCTTCGACGTTTCGCTGCGTTGCGGCAAGTCGGCAGCTATCTGGGGTATCGCGTCGGCGTTCGTCAAGCGTTCGCCGATCGGTCGCTTTCGGGGGAGCTTCGCGCATTGACGCGGCGACTACTGATAGACGAAAATGACCCGATTCGGAACTCTGGGCCGGCGCGATTAGCTGCCTCCCGGCAGCTCTTTCAGCGCCGCCTTGAGGTCCGCGAACCGCTCCTTGCCGAGCTGCCGCTGCCAGTCCGCTTCGAGCTGGCGCATGGTGGCGGCATTGGATTCGACAACCTGCCAGCCGCGCTCGGTGAGATAAACAGCGGCATGGCCGTTTGGCTGTTCGTGGCGGCGCTGCAGATAGCCAAGCTTTTCGAGCTGCCCCAGGAGATGGTTCAGCGCCTGTTTGGACATGCCGAGGCGCTTGGCGAGATCGATCGGCCGCATGCCGTCGATCGGCGGATACTGGAACAAGCCAAAATACGCCTGATTGATATCGCCCAGGCCGCGGTCGGCCAGTGCCTGGAGCAGGCGCGCCAGTACCTTCTGGTGCGCCATCCGCAGCAGGGCGCCGATATAGGGCGCTTCTTCGACACCAGGAATTCGCTTGAGACGGGTGGTTGACATATGAGTAAAGTCGCTTTACTGATATCGGTACAGTCACTTTACCACAGGAGGAGCGGATGGTACAGTTCCTTAGGTCTTGGAGGACGTCTGAAGTGAAGCAGTCTCCGCAGATTGATCTGCATGTCGACCCCGCCGAAGAGACGATCCGGCTCGGGCCGCTGCTGGTGCGCTTCCTGATCACGGGCGACGACTCGCGTGGCGGTCTCGCGGCCTTCGAACTCGTCGTTCCGGGCGCGCAGCGCCTGGCGGTTCCCGGGCACAGCCATGACCACTACGAAGAGACGGTCTACGGCATCGACGGCGTCTTGACCTGGACGGTCGACGGCAAGGAGATCGACGTGGAGCCGGGACAGGCGCTGTGCATTCCACGCGGCGCTGCTCACCGGTTCGACAACAACGGCAACCGGGAGGCGAAGGCGCTCTGCCTGGTCACCCCTGCTACGATCGGCCCGAAGTATTTCCGCGAAGCTGCCGAAGTGCTCAACGCCGCGACTGGTGGTCCGCCGGATCGAGCCAAGCTGGCTGAGATCATGCGGCGCCATGGATTGACCCCGGCGCAGTAGCGAAACGCCGAACCCGAAAATCGATTGAGACTTGAACCGACGGCTTGTCGCGGCCGTCGCACGCTGAAACTCGCGCCGCCGTCAGCGGTCGCGAAGCGTCAGCGCTCGCCATAGTGGCAGGCCGCCAGGGCCGGTGCAAACGCCGGTAATCTGAAGGGATCGCAGCCGTGAGCATGTACGCAAGGAACTTCGACGCGGAGGGGAATTGCCGCATCTACTGCCAGCCAATCAATACCGGCTTCGGCCAGGTCGCCGTGCGCCCGCTCAGCCCGGCGGATGCCGGACTAGCGCAGGCGTTCGTCACCGGCCTGTCGGGAACATCGCGCTATTTCCGCTTCTTCCAGGCCTTGAAATGCTTGTCGCCGGTCATGCTGGATCGCTTCACGCGCATCGACCACGCCCAAATGGCGTTGGCCGGCGTGGCCAACCTCGACGGCACGCCGAGCATGGTCGCGGAAGCGCGCTACGCCGTAGACGCCGACGGAACGTCTGCGGAGATCGCGCTGGCTGTGGCAGACGTGTGGCAGCGCCGCGGTATTGCCACGGAGCTGATGGCCACGCTTGAGCGCATTGCCGTCGCTGCGGGCATCACGCGGCTTACCGGCGAATGCGTGGCCGTCAACGAGGGCTTCGCGGGTCTTGCGCGTTCGGTCGGCTTCCAAGTGCGGTCGGACACCGGCGACCGCAGCCTGCTGCAGATCGAGAAGCGCATCGGCGGGGACAGCTTGATGTCGGGCGCAATCTCTCCGCGCTTCTTGAATCGCGCCGCGAATAGCGCCACCTAGCGACGATCACCACAATCTCTCGTGCCTTCTCTGCCAGCGCGAAACGCGGCCGCCGGAACCTATGCTTCACTGCTGACGTTGTCTCTCGCTGCCGGCTCAAGCGAGGAAGCACGATGTCGAAATCACCACCCGTTCCTGCCGCAAACAAGACTACCAAAGGCCCTGCAAATGATGAAGCCACGCCTGGGCAGACTGAAACGGAGGAAGACCGCAAGCATCACAACTCGGGTGAGCAAGGTCAGACCGCAAACATCAAACAGAACACTACGAACGCGGGCTTCTTCAAGGGTCGCCGCCTAAAATAATGATTTGGGAAAGTCCTCTGGGTCCCCGACGGTTCCTGGAGTGGCCGGGCGCTCGTTGCGACCCACCAATGCCTGAGCGCAGTGAGCGAATTCGGATGCCTTGATCTCGTCTGGAGGAGCCGAATGGGGCGGCGGGATTTCATACCGTTGTAACCGCGCATCGGTTGCCATTCGCCTCAACTAAGGACTCGTCAAAGAATAGCTGAATCGCGATCTGTAAGCGTGTGACCGTGTGACTCAGGGCCGGCAGATTCACGCGTCCTGCGAACACGACTAT
>JAYUAJ010000353.1:0-1518 GCA_043741375.1 Hyphomicrobiaceae bacterium
GCGCGGCCGAAAAAAATCAAGGCCTGACGGCGGGCGTCTCCAGCTTCATGCCGCGCGCGCGCCACATCAGGTAGTACTCCAGCTCGACGAATTCCGGTGAGCCGTAGGCCCAGGGCTCGGCGCGCACGCCGATGAAGCAGTTGCGCAGGCGCCGCTGCAGCGAGCCCAATCCCTGCCACTCCAGCCGGTAGATCGGGTAGCCGGTCGGATGCGCCTGCGGGATCGGGTTGCCGGCGAGCGATTTGCCCCAGTTGTCGTCGTGGCACTGGCTGCAGGCGATGTTCAGCTGCCCTTGGCGACGATAAAAAGCGGTGCGGCCAGACTCGAGAAGCGGCTTCGCCTTTTCCGGCACGGAGATTTCGATTGGCAAACCGCGCGACTGGCGTCCGACCATGGCGCTCAGAGCGAGCAGTTCGCGGCTCTCGTAGGCAAGCGGCGGAGCTTTCTGCCGCTCCTCGCGGCAGAGCTTGATGCGTTGGTCCAAGTCAATCAGTCTGTTCACTGAAAAATCAAAAGCTGGATAGCGCGCAGCGACGCCCTTCATACTTTTGCCGACCTCCCCGTGGCAATCAGCACAGGACTTGTCTGCGACACCCACCTTCCTGTTCCAGAGCGCCTCCCCGTCCTGCAGCCACAGCACCGCCGGGTTGGCGGCATCGTCGTCCTGCATGGCGCGTGTCTCGCGACTCATGAACTCGTAGCCCGAGCGCCGGTCCGTGGCCGGCACGTCCGTCGCGCCCGCCTGCAACGCGGCCCCGAGGAAACCCGCGCCACAGAAGAGATAGCGAAGATTGCGGCGACCGCTCATCTGTCGGTCGCCAGATAAACCACGATGTCCTCGACCTGCTGCGCGCTCAGGATCGTCCTGCCGCGGAACGCGGGCGCGACCCGCTCAAGGCCCTCGGACCGGTAATATGCCGGCATCACCGATGCGGGATTCATTCGCGCCGGATCGACGATCCGCAACCGGATCTGGCCTTCCGTCATCCTCGCGCCCACGGCGGCCAGCGTCGGGGCCACCGAGCCCTGGAATCGCGCTTCCGGAAATGGCCCGCTATGACAAAGCAGGCACAGACTTTCCTGCATGCTGGCGATCAATTGCCTACCGCGCTTCGGATCGCCCTTTACTGCCGTCAACGGGACCGGAATCGCATCGTCAACGATCTTATAGTCCGCCGCCATGCCCGACGGTGCCGCCCCTAGCGCAATCGCGGCGGCGAGGCCCATGAAGCCGTCACGCATCGATATCGATCGTGGCGCTCACCTTGCCGCGCTCTCCCTGCGTCGTTGCCCACTCGATGACCACTTCGCCGCTGGTGTCCGCGACGATCTGAAACGCCAAATAAGGGTTGGCGGCAATGCCGGGGCCGAGTTCGGCGCCAATTGCTTCCACGCCGTTATAGCGGCAGCTGAGACGTTCCACCACGCTGTATGGAACGATGCGGCCGTCATCGCCGCGCCGCAGACCGTTTTCCATTGAATGCTGGATGATCAGCCTGACCTGGAATTCTTCGCCGC
>JAYUAJ010000354.1:0-1514 GCA_043741375.1 Hyphomicrobiaceae bacterium
CCCGGCATCTTCGAGACGCTCGGTCACGTAGTGCGCGGTCGATTGCCCCTCGACGGTAGCATTGAGCGCCAGCAATACTTCGCGCACCTCGCCTGAAGCAACACGGGTCAGCAAGCTCGCGATGTTGAGCCGTTCTGGCCCCACACCATCCAACGGCGACAAGTGCCCACCCAGCACGTGATAGCGCGCGTTGACGACGCCGGCACGTTCCAGCGCCCACAGATCGCCGATCTCTTCGACGACCACAATGAGCGAGGGATCGCGACGCGGATCCTGGCAGATCGTGCACGGTGAAACCGTATCGATGTTACCGCACGTGGGGCATTCCATCAGCTTGTCAGCCGCACTCGTCATCGCTTGCGCCAACGGCACCAGCAGATCCTGCCGCCGCTTCAACAACGCGAGCGCAGCTTTACGGCCAGAGCGCGGACCAAAGCCGGGCAGGCGCGAGAGCAATTGAATGAGCCGCTCGATCTCGGGCCCGGCCGTCTGCTTAACCATCGATGTCTCGGATCAAAATAGCTTCAGGCCAGGCGGCAAAGGCAGGCCACCGGTCACATCCTGCATCTTGGCTTGCAGCATCTCTTCGGCTTTCGCCTTCGCATCGCCGACGGCGGCAACGATCAGATCCTCCAGGATCTCCACCTCTTCCGGCTTCATCAAACTTGGATCGATTCTGATGCGTTTGAGGCTCGCCTTGCCATCGAGCATGACGGTTACCAGACCGCCGCCCGATTGGCCCGGAACCTCGGCTTGGGCGAGCTCGTCCTGCATGGTCTGCATACGGCTTTGCATCTGCCCCAGCTGCTTCATCATGCCCATGATATCTTTCACGGCTCAGTCTCCTTCAGGCTTGTTCGCTTCGCTTGCGGCGGGGCGGCAACGGTCGCACGGCTTTGATCTCGGCCTCGGGGAATGCTGCAAGCACCGCCGCCACCGCCGGGTGTGTCTTGACACCGGCGAGTTGGGCGGCTTCCGCCGCGCGCCGGACTTCCCCGACAGGGGCTTCACCTGGGCCGCGCCCAACCGACACCACCCAGCGCTTGGCCGTCCATTTCGTCAGCTTCTCGCCCAGTTCACCAGCCAACCCCGCTGGCGCGCCATCCAGCAGCGCGATCTCGATGTGGCCAGGCTCGAACCGCAGCAGGCTGACTTGGTCTTCAAGGCGCACTTTTAGTCGGGCATCGCGAAACCGACCGGCGAGATCCACCACCTCGGCAAACGAATGCGGCTGCGGCTCGGGTGGTTGCATCGGCGCTGCCGCGGCCGGTGCTGCGACGGGCGCAGAATTGAGCGGTGCGCGCGGCTCCGATTCATGGCTTTCAGGCGCGGGCGCGCGGCTGCCGCGTGGCGCAGGGAGGGCGCCGCCCAGCGTGCGGATGATCTCGTCCGGAGTCGGCAAATCGGCGGTGTGGCACAGGCGGATCAGAACCATCTCGGCGGCGGCTAGCGGGCTTGGCGCGCGTGCCGCTTCCTCAATCCCCTTCAGCAGCATTTGCCAGGCGCGCGTCAGT
>JAYUAJ010000355.1:0-1513 GCA_043741375.1 Hyphomicrobiaceae bacterium
TGACGACCGGTTTGACCAATGGCGATCTGACGATCGGCATGGAGTATTGGGACACCACAGCCAAGGATGCCATGAAGGCGTCGGACGCCACTGGCCAGACCGAGAACCTTGGCAAGCTCGGGCCGAAGGCCAAAGAGGAGTGGTGGTACCCGATCTACATGAAGGAAAAATGCCCGGGGCTGCCCGATTGGCATGCCTTGCTCGATCCCAAATGCGCTCAGGCTTTCTCGACGCCCGATACGGCGCCCAATGGCCGCTATCTTGGTGGGCCAGTAACTTGGGAAGGATTTGACGACGAGCGCGCCAAAGCGCTGAAGCTGCCGATCACCGTCGTGCACGCCGGTACTGACGCAGCCATGTGGGCCGAACTCGACTCGGCCTACCAGCGCAAGGCGCCGATCCTGATGTGGATCTACTCGCCGCACTGGGCGCCAGCGAAATACCAGGGCGAGTGGGTGCAGTTCCCGGAATACACCCCGGCCTGCTATAATGACAAGAAGTACGACTGCGGCAAGCCCCATGGCGAGATCTGGAAGTACTCGTGGAAGGGCATGAAGGACAAATGGCCGGTCGCTTATAACGTTGCCAAAAACTATGTAATCGATACCGCCGAACTGAACAAAATGAGCGGTGAAGTCGATCTTAATGGCAAGAAGATCGAGGAAGTGGCCGACGCCTGGGTCGCGGCCAACGAGGCGAAGTGGAAAGCCTGGGCGAACTAACCTCAGGCGTTACGAACTGTTGGCGCCGCGATCAGGATCGGTCGCGGCGCCGCGGCGCATTTGCAACGGACGTATATTGAGGCAGACAATGTTCGATGCATCGGCGCAGCCGACGGCGACCGCAGACGGCCCGGTCGCACCGGATGCGCGTCCGGTGAAGCTGTCGTGCCGCGGGATCTGGAAGCTTTATGGGCCGGCCGCCGGCGCCTATCTTGCGACGAATCCAACAGCCGTCTCGATCACGGACCTTGCCGCCAATAAGCTGATCGGCGCCGTGCGCGATGCCAATCTGTCGATCCGCCAGGGTGAGATATTCATCATCATGGGACTGTCGGGCTCAGGCAAGTCGACGCTATTGCGCTGCCTGTCGCGGCTGACAGAGCCGACGGCGGGTGAAGTCTTGTTCGACGGCAAGGATTTTCTGGCCGCCAAGCCTCGCGAGCTGATCGAGATCCGCCGGCACAAAATGGGCATGGTGTTTCAGCATTTCGCGCTGTTGCCGCACCTGACGGTGTTGCAAAATGTCGGCTTCCCGCTGGCAGTGCAGGGAATTGCCCATAAGGCGCGCGAGGAGCGTGCGCGCAAGATGATCGAGTTGGTCGGCCTCAAGGGACGCGAGAGCTTTTATCCGCGTGAACTTTCTGGCGGCCAGCAGCAGCGCGTCGGTATTGCCCGCAGCCTGGCCGTCGAACCCGAGATATGGTTTCTGGACGAGCCGTTCTCCGCGCTCGATCCCCTCATTCGGCGTGAAATGCAGTCCGAGCTGCTGCGATTGCAGAGCGTCTTGAACA
>JAYUAJ010000356.1:0-1512 GCA_043741375.1 Hyphomicrobiaceae bacterium
CGAGACGGCATTTCCGGCGGGCAGCGCGTTTACCCCCAAGGTGCAACGAGGGCGCCGATACTGGTATTTCCAGCGGAACGGTGCCGACGGCCGCGCCCAGGACTATGTGGGGCCGGAAACACCGGAACTGCTGGAGCGGATAGCGGCGCACAACGCGGCGAAGGCTTACGCGCGGGACCAGCGAAGTTTGGTCTCGATGCTGGTGCGTTCGGGTGGCCTCCCCCGTCCCTTATACCAAGGGCCCTAAATATTCACCTGTGCATAGGCTCGATTTCCGATGGACAAAATCACGTCCGGTAGGTTCATCAGGGCGTTCCAGGCGTCTCGACAAGCATGCATGACGGCCTCGTAGTCCTCGTAGACCCTGTGGCTGAGATAATTGCTGCGCAGGTAAGCCCAGATATTCTCTGTCGGGTTGAGTTCGGGCGAATAGGGCGGCAGCGGTAGCAGAACGATATTGTCCGGCACGGAGAGCTTGGGCGAACTGTGCCATCCGGCGCCGTCCAAAATCAGCAAGGCAATGGCGCTGACTGACACAGTGCGGCTGATCTCCGCCAGATGCTCGTTCATCGCCTCGATATTGGCGGCCGGCATGATGATGGCCGCGCCGACGCCACGCAGCGGGCAGGTCGCGCCGAAGAGATAGGCCGAGGTAAACCGGTGGTCCTTGACCGCGCGGGGGCGTGAGCCGCGCTTGGTCCAGATGCGGGTCAGTGTGCCTTGCTGACCAACTCGGGCTTCGTCTTGCCACCAAATCTCGAGGGGTTTGTCCTTGGCGCTTTCCGGGAGCTTGGCGCGTGCCAGGTCGGCGAAGTTTTTTTAAAAGTCTCCTGCGCGTCAGGATCGCTTTGCGGATGCTGGGGGCGCACCGAGAGGCGCCGAAAGTTGAGCCCGCGCAGCAGTTTGCCGACACTGCGGACGTGGAATATCGCACCAAACCGGGCTTTGATGCGCTCACGCAAATCGGCGCGGCGCCAGCGCACCACCCCGTCCGCAGGCAAATCGGCGCCTTGCTCGACCCAGGCATCTAGTTCGGCCTCTTGTTCCACACTCAGACGCCGTGGCCGTCCGGGCTTGCTGCGATCGGTCAGACCCGCGATGCCGTCCTGGTTGTACCGATGGACCCAGTCGCATAAGGTCTGCCGGTCCATCGCGCAGACTTCCGCCGCCTTGGTACGGGAATGACCATCCAGCACCAGAGCGACCGCCAAAAGGCGGCGCGTCAGGCGTGCATTCTTGCAGCGCGCCGCCTCCTCGCGCAGGGTCTCGGATGTGTGCTCGGTGCGGGTAATCGCAATCGCAGCCATGGGATGCCTCGTGCAATGGAGAGAATCGGTTCGCGGTCCAGGCGCATCGATTCTGACAACTCCTTACGAGTCAATCTTTCGGGCCGCTGGTATGAGATGCTGACGTTCCGATCGCTGCTGGATTCCGCCACCCCGGCACGGCGGCGAATCATGCTGGCCTCCAAGGTCGAGGATAGGCTGAACACGGTGGTTCGCCAGATCGCGT
>JAYUAJ010000357.1:0-1511 GCA_043741375.1 Hyphomicrobiaceae bacterium
TCGCTCCACCCTGCTGAGAAACACGAGCGGCGCGTCCGCGGCAACCGACGCACGGAAAGCCAGGCGATCGACATCCACAGGGTTATGGATGGCCCGCCAGCTGCCGCCGGCGCGCGCGCCGGCTTTGCTGATGAACTTGCTGCAGCCGGTGAACACCAGCGTATCGCCGGCCAGGCGGCTTGCCCACCGCACCGTCCGGGGAGTGGGCTGCCGCTGATACGACATGACTTTCGGCAACCTCGTGAACAACAGCGGGGCCATGTACATCAAACGGGAGAAGCTGTGCAATACCTGCGGAGCAAACCTGGACACGATCCCGGAGAGTTGCCGCAGATTGGCAATCGTGTCGAGAACGCGGCCCGAGCGTGCGCCGTGCCATGCAAACACGTCGTCCGCGGCGCAAGTCGATGCAGAACTAGCAACGAGTCCGACCTGGTGCCCGCGCTGCCTGAGCGCACGCACGAGCAGATCGATCACCCGCTCGATACCGCCATAGGTCACGGGGGGCACCGCTAGTTCGGGGTCGGCCGTAAGAAGCACTCTCACATCAGCTTTGCCGGCCCACGACCTTGCGGGCGTGGATTTCATCGGTTCGTGAAGCAGCCGCAGTGACCGCCGCGCCATCCAAGCGGAAAAGCGAATAGCCGAATGAGGTCAGGATCTCCGCGCACGCCTTGCCTTGCTGTTCGCCGTGCGTGGCCAGAACGATCTCCGGCGCGGCTTGCTGCAGAAATCGCTGTCCGCCAGCCAGAACTTCACTTTCGGCGCCTTCGACGTCGATCTTGATCAGATCGGGGCGCGCGCCGGGATGGCTCTCGAGAAAATCATCCATCGAGATCGACGGGACCAGGTAACCGGTCTCCTCGCGCGAAACCCGGCCCATGGAATTGGACTCGGCCGTTCGAAACGCCGACAAGCCGGATGTCCTGCCCAGCGCCGCCTGAATCACCGTCGCGTTCCCGACCTCGTTCAGGCGAATGTGCGCCAGCAGATTGGCGACATTTTCAGCCAGCGGCTCGAATGCGTAGACGCGGCCCGAAACGCCGGCCAGGCGGGCGAAAGCCAGAGTATAGAAGCCGGCATTGGCGCCCAAATCCCATACCGTCATGCCCGGGCGAACAAGCCGCGCCACGAGTTCCTGCGTGTCCGCCTCGTAAGAGCCCAGCCAGCAGCCATGGGTGCTTGCGCCGACGATCCATGATGCGCCTTTGTTTATACCGCCTTTGACAGTGACAACCCAGCCGCGCGGGATGAGCCTCAAGGGCAGGCGAACAAGTTTTCCCAGAAAGCTCTCGTTGCTCACCCCGACCGGCGTACGCATCACCATGAGGCGATACGCCACAGTCCCATGCCCAGCGCGCGGGCCAGTTTGCGGGTCACCAGCGCGCGGCCCGAGGCGATTTCGAACAGCACGCGCCGCAGCCGCGCCGGCGGCTCGATTGGAGCCTCGGGAATTCCCGACAGGCCGGCCTCGAGCGCGGACTGCCGATAGGCCTCCCAATCCACGTTCC
>JAYUAJ010000358.1:0-19983 GCA_043741375.1 Hyphomicrobiaceae bacterium
GCCCTGAAAGCCGTCCCGGGAACGCTGCTGAGGCTGCGCGTGCGGGCCCGTGACGTGATGATCGCGCTGTCGGCGCCTGCCGATATCAGCGCGCTTAACGTGCTGGCTGGTCAAATCGTGGACGTGCGCCATGATGGCGCCGGGGGAACCGACATAACCCTCAACTGTTCCGGGGACCGCCTGGTGGCCAGGCTGACAACCGCATCGGCCGAGCGGTTGGGCTTGCGCCAAGGACTGACCGTACACGCCATTGTGAAGGCCGTCGCCTTCGAGCCGTCAGGCTAGCGCTGCGCCCCGCACGCTAACCCCAACTCAGCCCCGATTTGCCAGCGTCACTTGGCCGGGCTATGACGGGATGGCCCCGCTGGAGACCCCGTGCCTGGGCTTCGAAGTGTTGCGCCAAGGAGCCTGCCGGGATGTCCGTTAAGACTGAAGTCCAAGCGTCAACTGCCGAAGAATTCTGGGAAATCCTGAAAGTCGTCATCCAGGCGCTGGCGATCGCCTTCGTCGTGCGCATCTTCCTGTTCCAGCCCTTCACGATCCCCTCAAGTTCGATGGAAGGCACCTTGCTGGTTGGCGACTACGTGTTTGTCTCCAAGTACAGCTACGGCTTCAGCAAATACTCCTTCGGGATACCGACATTCTTCTGGAGTGAAATTCTGCCGCTCAACTTTTCGGGCCGCGTCCTGGCGGGGGAGCCACAGCGCGGTGACATCATCGTTTTCCGCAAACCGACCGAACCGAACGTCGACTACATCAAACGCCTGGTCGGCTTGCCCGGTGACCAGATCCAGGTGCAGGACACCATTCTCTATATTAACGGCATAGCTGTTCCGCGCGAGCGCGGGGAAGATTTCGTCGAACACAAGAATGGCACCGATTTTCATATCGCCCGGTTCCAGGAAACGCTTCCCAACGGCGTAAAGTACAACGTTCTCGATCGCTCGCCCGATCGAAATCTGGAGAACACGAGCGTCTTCAAGGTCCCCGCCGGCACCTATTTCATGATGGGTGACAATCGCGACAACTCCTCCGACAGCCGCGATCCCAATGGTGGCGTCGGCTTCGTGCCGTTCGAGAACCTGGTCGGCAAGGCGCAAATCGTCTTCTTCTCTTACAACGAGAACGGCTATCTGCTGCGGCCTTGGACGTGGCCTACGGGCATACGCTGGTCAAGACTGTTCGGCCTCCTTCATTGACGGCTTACCATTGATGGCGCGCGTCACTGACAGCACCGCCGCACTGCAAAAGGCGCTTGGCCACAAGTTCCGCGACAAGGCGCTGCTGCGGCAAGCGCTGACCCACTCGAGTGCACGCGACCGCAAAGCTGCCGACGACAACGAGCGGCTGGAATTCCTCGGCGACCGGGTGCTGGGCCTCGCCATAGCGGAATTGATTAGTGAGGTGCATCCGGACTCGCGCGAAGGCGATCTGGCGCGTATCTTCAATGCGCTGGTGCAGAGGGGCGCCTGCGCCGAGGTTGCGCTCGATATCGGACTCGGCGAGCATCTGCTGTTATCAGGAAGTGAGCTTGTTAGCGGCGGACGTGCCAAGGCCAGCATCCTGGCGGATGCTTGCGAGGCGATTTTGGGAGCGGTGTTTTTGGACGCGGGTTTCGCTGCCGCGCGGAAGGTGGTCCGCAATCTTTGGCTGTCCCGTCTCGATGCCGGCACCGAGGCCGCGCTTGATCCCAAGACGGCATTGCAGGAATGGGCGCAGGCGCGACGCAAGGGTATTCCGCTCTATGTCGAGGTTGAACGCGCTGGCCCCGACCACGCCCCGCAGTTCACCACTGAAGTTCGTATTGACGGCATGAAGCCGGCGCGCGGCACGGGCACCAACAAGCGCATGGCCGAACAGGCTGCGGCGCGGGCTTACCTTGAACGCGAACGCATCTGGAAGGTTGCCCATGACTGAACGACAGACTGAGGCCGGCACCGAAACTGCTTTGGTGCCGGAGCACCCGACGCGGGCAGGGTTCGTTGCCATCATTGGCGCGACCAATGCCGGCAAATCAACGCTTGTGAACCGACTGGTCGGCTCCAAAGTCTCGATCGTCAGCCGCAAGGTGCAGACCACGCGCGGGCGCATCCGCGGCATCGCCATGCATGGCGCCTGCCAGCTCGTACTCGTCGATACGCCCGGCATCTTCCGTCCGCGCCGCCGGCTTGATCGCGCCATGGTGGATGCGGCCTGGAGCGAGGCCAGCCAGGCCGACATCACGGTGCTGCTAGTGGACGCGGCGCGCGGCCTCAGCGAAGATGTCGCAAGCGTGACCGAGCGGCTCAGCAATTGGTCAAGCAAACCTATCCTTGTGCTGAATAAAATTGACCTGACGCCCAAAGAGGAATTATTGGTGCTGGCCAAGACGTTGAACGAGCGCGCGACCTTCGGGGCAACATTCATGGTCTCGGCCGAGCGCGGGTTTGGCGTCGACGACCTCGGTGCCCACCTGGTCGCCGCCATGCCCGAAGGGCCCTGGCTCTATCCCGAAGATCAGGTTGCGGACGCCCCCATTCGTTCGATGGCGGCGGAAATCACACGTGAAAAGATCTATGACCGTTTGCACGAAGAGCTTCCCTATGCTTCCACCGTCGAGACGACGCAATGGAAACCGTTGAAGGATGGCAGCATACGGATCGAACAGACGATATTCGTCGAACGTGAAAGCCAGCGCGCCATCGTGCTCGGCGACAAAGGCCGCGCGATCAAGGCGATATCGATGGACGCGCGAAAAGACATCGCTGAGATGGCCGAAAAACCCGTGCACCTTTTTTTGTTCGTCAAAGTGCGCGAGAACTGGGGCGATGACCCTGAGCGCTACCGCGAAATGGGCTTAGACTTTCCCAAGGAATGATACGTCTTTGGCCTGATTTTTTCCTGACAGTCCGCAGTTCTCTCAATCATAAAAAAACCCGCGGGGAGAGGCTCCCTCGCGGGGTGCTGGACCAGCCAGGTGTGGGTCAGCCTTTACCCGATCCCGAGCCGCCCGATCCCGACTCGCCTGAACCGGACTTACCCGAGCCCGAGTTGCCTGAACCGGAATTGCCGTTGCCTTGATCGTCGCCACCATTGCCGTCATCGCTATCGTCGATGTCGTGATTGGGACCATCGTCGGCGCCGTCATGCCGGAGGCCGAGCAGATCGTCGAACATATGCTCCATAGCGTCGTGGTTGGCGGGATCGTCAGCGCCTTTGCGCGCAACGGTGATGAGTGGTGCGGACGCTAGGCCCGTGGCGGCAAGACTGGCCAAGCTCTGGCCGCCCACGGTGGCGCTCGCCGTCGCGGCACTGGCCGATGTCGCGCTGGCTAGGCCGAGCGTCATCGCTAACGCAAAAAGAATCTTCATCTGGCTGCTTCTCCAATGAGCTGGTTGTCGATGTATGGGATCGTAATCGGTGCGGTATGACGTCGGGCTTAGGAGCAATGTCAGGTTGTGTTCAGTTTGACTGTGCGACCGTCGCGAGGATTGCCCCTTTGGAACCGATGACACGCCAATGACGCACGCCTACAACTTCGATACGCGCCGTTCGCCGCTCCGGCGAAAGGTCCTGGCCGCATTGCTGGCGAGCATCGCTTGCCTCGTACTTGCTGCCGCACCGGCGCTTGCAGATAGCGGGAGCGGTGGTGGTGGAGGAGGAAGCGGAAGCAGCGGAAGCGGAAGCAATAGCGGGAGTGGGAGTGGCAGCAGCAACGGTGGCAAGGACGGTGGTGACGGCGGCGGCGGCGACACTAGCGGAAAGAATGGCGGTGGCGACAGCGGCAAGAACAGCGCGCGCGACGGCGTAAAGCGCGGCGACGTGTTGCCAGTAGACCGCATTATCGCCAGCGCGCGCGAGGCACATCCTGGCCAGGTTTTGGCACTGAACTTGCGTAAGTTTGGTTCGGCCCTGGTCTATGACGTCAAGTTGCTGGATAGCGCCGGCAGCGTCGTCGTGGTTCGTATTGATGCTCGTACTGCGGTTGCGCTGGCCGTAAGAGGTGGATAATGCGTTTGCTCCTGGTCGAGGACGAAGCCCAGATCGCAGCCGATTTGCGCGCCGGCCTTAGTGCCAGTGGCTACACCGTTGAGCATGCCGCAGACGGCGAAACTGCTTGGTTTCTTGGCGGCACCGAGGACTTCGCGGCGATTGTGCTGGACCTTGGTTTACCGCGCCTGGACGGCTTGACCGTCCTCAAACGCTGGCGTTCCGAGGGCGTAAAAATCCCAGTGCTGGTGCTGACGGCGCGCGGCGCGTGGACCGAACGGGTCGAAGGGATCGATGCGGGCGCCGACGATTACCTGCCCAAGCCGTTCCAGTTTGACGAGTTGCTGGCGCGGCTGCGCGCAATCGTCCGGCGCAGCGCCGGGTCCGCGTCGCCGGTGATGATATCGGGCAGACTCACGCTCGACACGCGCACGATGCGCGCAAATGTCGAAGGTCGCCCGCTCAGTCTCACACCCTTAGAGTACCGTCTGCTGGCCCTGCTGATGCATCGCGCCGGCAGGATTGTTCCTCAGACCGAGATCACAGAGCATCTCTATGCCCAGAATTTCGAGCGCGACAGCAACTCCATCGAGGTGCTGGTGGGGCGCCTGCGCCGCAAACTCGGGCCAGGCGTGCTCGAGACGCGCAAGGGTTTCGGCTATACTATCGGCGGCGCCTGATACGTGACCCGAGGCTCACTCAAGCTCAGGCTGCTGCTGGTCTCTGCCCTGACAATCGTGCTGTCGCTCTTGCTGGCGTTGACCGCGCTCGATGCGATTTTTCGCCAGCATGTAGAGTTGCGCGTCAAGAGCGAGCTCGAAAATCATCTCTGGCAGCTGATAGACGCCGTGTCCTTCGATGAAAACGACGAGTTGAAGATCGTCAAGCCGCTGGCCGACCCGCGCTTCGACCGCCCCTTGAGCGGCCTCTACTGGCAGATCTCGATCCTGGAGAGGCCGGTCGCCAACTCGCAATCGCTTTGGGATCAGAACCTGGTCGCTCCGCAAGCCGATGCTGCGGCGCCTGCGGCCTGGCTTACGGTGCCGGGCCCAGAGCAGACCACGCTCGCAGCCGTGGCGCGCACCATTAAGATACAAGGCGCAAAAAAAACCCATGCGCTGCAGGTGCTGATCGCCGTCGACCGCGCCGAGATCGATGGCGCCGTGCGCGATTTTGATCGCGAGCTGGCGCTGTCGCTGGGCTTGATTGCATTGCTGCTCGGAGCTGGGGCGGTTCTGCAGGCGCAGCTTGGCTTGCGACCCTTGCAGACGCTGGCCGATGACCTCGGACGTCTGCGGGCCGGCACGGCAAAGCGGCTCGACGCGCCCGGTCCTGACGAAGTGCGTCCTCTGGTCGATGCGTTAAACGCCCTGTTGACCGATCAGGAGGCTTCGATTGCGCGGGCCCGCGCGCGCGCTGGCGACCTCGCGCATGGTTTGAAGACTCCATTGACGGTGTTGAATTCGGTTGCTCGCCAGATCGAGGCTGGTGCGGTCAATGGCGCAGCCGCCGACATCCGTGAGCAGACCAGGCTCATGGACCGGCATGTGCAGCGCCAGCTCGCGATGACGCGGCTTGGGGCGGGCCGGCGCTACGCCGCGACCCCGGTGCGTCCGCTGATCGAGCGCATGGCCGCGAGCATGCAGCGCCTTCCCGGCGGCGATGCGGTGGCTTGGCGGATCGGCGTGCCGGCCTCCGCCGCTTTGGCGGCCGATCCAGACGATCTTATTGAGCTGTTTGGAAATCTCGCCGACAATGCCCGTAAATGGGCGTCTGCGTCGGTCGCCGTCGGGTTCGAGCAGCGCGGCGATATGGTGGTGCTCAGTTTTGAGGACGACGGCCCCGGCGTGCCGTCCGAAAAGCTTGAGTCTGTGATCGAGCGCGGCGCAAGGCTTGACCCGAGCCGGCCAGGCAGCGGACTGGGACTGGCCATCGTGTCTGACATTTGCGACGCCTATGGCTGGCGTTTGACGCTGGATCGTGCCGCCTTGGGGGGCCTGCGCGCCGAAATTGCGGCTCCGGCCGCTCCCTCTGGCCGTTGACTGAAATCTTGGCGACTGCTTACTCATTTACTTGCGCCCTGCGTTCCGGCTCTGAAAATAATATGGCAGATCCCGCTTGACATTTCAAGAACAAAATAGCAACTGTGTTCTCACATTGTTCTTGGATGGCCGTTGTGAGTGCGTGGAACCAGAAACTGCGGGCAAAGAGCAAGCCCAAGGGCGAAGGCCAAACCCGCGGCCGTCTGGCGTATGCCGAACTTCAGGTCACGACCAATTTCACCTTCCTGGAGGGTGGATCGCATGCCGAGGAGCTGATCGCCACCGCCAAGGCGCTCGGTCTCAGCGCCATTGCGGTCACGGATCGCAATACCCTGGCGGGCGTCGCGCGCGCTTATCTCGCGGCCAAGGAGGCTCAGATGCGCCTCATCGTCGGGGCGCGGCTCGACCTTACCGATGCCCCGAGCCTGATCTGTCTGCCAACGGATCGCGCGGCCTATGGGCGGCTCAGCCGGCTCCTGACGCTCGGACAGCGCCGCGCCGTCAAAGGCGACTGCGTGCTCGCGCTGGACGATGTGGCGGACCATTGCGAGGGACAGATCTTTCTCGCCCTGCCGCCGCCCGATTGGGCCCCGGATTGGGATAGCCGCGCTCCCACGCCCTTGGAGGCCGCGCTGCACCGCCTGAAACGCAAGCTCGCTCCCGCCCCGCTCTATCTTGCCGCCAGTCATCGCTATCGCGGCCAGGACCGCGCGCGCATCGCAGCGCTCGGCACCATCGGCGCTCAGTGCGGCGCGCCCATGGTCGCCACCAACGATGTGCTCTATCACGCCCCACACCGCCGCCCGCTGCAGGATGTGCTCAGCGCCATCCGCGAAAAATGCACGATCGCCGACACCGGCCTGAAGCTGGAGGCCAATGCCGAGCGGCATCTGAAATCACCCAAGGAAATGGCCCGCCTGTTCGCCGGCCATGAGGAGGCACTCGCCCGGACCACCCTGATCCTGCAGGCCTGCCGCTTTTCGCTGGCCGAACTGGTCTATGAGTATCCCGACGAACCCATCCCGGCCGGCAAGACCCCGCAGGGCCATCTGGAGGACCTGACCCGGGAGGGGGCGGCCTGGCGCTACCCGGACGGCGTGCCCGGCAAAATCGCGGCGGTGCTGCGTAAAGAACTCGATCTCATCGCGCAATTGAAGTATGCGCCCTATTTTCTCACCGTGCACGACATTGTCCATTTTGCCCGCTCGCAGGGCATTCTGTGCCAGGGACGCGGCTCGGCGGCCAATTCGGCGGTCTGCTACGCGCTCGGCATAACCTCGGTGAACCCGGTCGAAGTCGACCTCCTGTTCGAGCGCTTCATCTCGCCCGAACGCCAGGAACCGCCCGACATCGACGTCGATTTCGAGCACGAGCGGCGCGAGGAGGTGATTCAATACATCTACGCCCGCTATGGCCGCGAACGGGCGGGGCTGGCCGCCACAGTCATTTCCTATCGCGCCCGCTCGGCCGTGCGCGAGGTGGGCAAGGCCATGGGGCTTTCCGAAGATACGGTCGCTGCGCTTTCGGGGATGGTGTGGGGGACGCGCTCAGGCGGCGTGCTGCCGGAAAAACACATCCGCGAGGCCGGGCTCGATCCTGCTGACCCCAGACTCGCCCGCGTCATCGAGCTCACCCACGAGCTGATGGGCTTTCCGCGCCATCTCTCCCAGCATGTCGGCGGCTTCGTTCTAACGCGCGGACCGCTGTCGGAAGTCGTCCCGATCGGCAATGCGGCCATGGAGGACCGCACCAATATCGAGTGGGACAAGGACGATCTCGACGCCATGGGCCTGCTCAAGGTCGATGTGCTGGGCCTCGGCATGCTCACCTGCATCCGTAAGGGTTTTGACCTTCTGGCCAAGCATTACGGCATCCAACATACGCTTGGCTCGATCCCGCGCGAGGACCCGGCGGTCTATGAGATGCTGTGCCGGGCCGACTCGGTCGGCGTGTTCCAGGTAGAGCCGGGCGCAGATGAATATGCTGCCACGCTTAAAACCGCGCTGCTTCTACGATCTCGTCATCGAGGTGGCGATCGTCCGCCCCGGTCCCATTCAGGGCGACATGGTGCATCCCTACTTGCGCCGGCGCGACGGCCTCGAACCCGAAACCTATCCCTCGCCCGATCCTAAGCACGGGCCGCCGGACGAGTTGCGCCAGATCCTGGGCAAGACCAAGGGCGTGCCGCTGTTCCAGGAACAGGCCATGCGCATCGCCATGGAAGCGGCGAAATTTTCCTCCGAGGAGGCCAATGAGCTGCGCCGCGCCATGGCCACCTTCCGGCGCAAGGGCACCATCCATACGCTGGAGGAAAAAATGGTCTCGCGCATGGTCGCGCGCGGCTACACGACCGACTTTGCCCAGCGCTGCTTCAACCAGATCAAGGGTTTTGGCGACTATGGCTTTCCGGAAAGCCATGCGGCCAGCTTCGCCCTGCTGGTCTATGTCTCGGCCTGGTTGAAATGCCATTATCCGGCGGTGTTCGCGGCCGCCCTGCTAAATTCTCAGCCGATGGGGTTCTACGCCCCGGCCCAGATCGTGCGCGACGCCCGCGAGCATGGCGTCGAAGCCCTTGAGGCCGACGTGAACCACAGCGATTGGGACGCGACGCTTGAGCCGGACGGCAAGGACGGTTGGGCGCTGCGGCTGGGGTTGCGGCAGGTGGATGGCCTGCGCGAGGATGAGGTGGAAAAGATAGTGGCCGTAGGTTGGGTTAGCACGGCCCCAGGCGGCGCGGAGATCGCCGGCGCTGCTTCCGTGCGTAACCCAACACTGCCTAACGCGGCGGCCTCGCCGGGGAGTTGGGTTACGCGCGGAAGCGAGGCTTTGTCCTCTGCGGCTACGGCGGTGGCCGCGCTAACCCAACCTACGCGTCTTGCCTTCTCCACCCCCGACGACCTGCGCACCCGGGCCCGCGTCTCCAGCGCCACCCTAGAACGCCTCGCGGCCGCCGACGCCTTCCGCTCCATGGGGCTGGACCGGCGCCAAGCGCTCTGGGAGGTGCGGGCGTTGCCACCCTCGCTGCCGCTGCCGCTCTTTAATTGGGCCGACGCCGCCGAGATGGGCGAGGACGCAAACGTCGCGCTGCCAGAAATGGCGTTGTCGGAGCATGTGGTCAACGACTACCAGACGCTGCGGCTCTCCTTGAAGGCGCATCCGATGAGTTTTTTACGCGCACAGTTCCTGCACGATGGCGTCGCGGCCTGCACCGACCTGCGCAAGCTCCCCGATGGCGTCCGCGTCTCGATCGCCGGCGTCATCCTGATCCGCCAGCGTCCCGGCACCGCCAAGGGCGTGGTCTTCATGACGCTGGAGGACGAGACGGGCGTGGCCAATGCCGTGGTCTGGCCGCAGGTGCTGGAGCGCTACCGCAAGGTGGTGATGGGCGCGCGGCTGGTCCTCATCCGCGGCCGCGTGCAGCGCCATCAGGACATCATTCATTTGATTGCCGAGCATCTCGAGGACCGCAGTTCCTGGCTGATGCGGCTGGCCGAAGACGGCCCACCCATGCCCATCGCCATCGCCCGCGCCGACGAAGTGCTACGGGACTCTTTGCCTGCCGCTGGGCCTGCCGCTGGGCCTGCCGCTGGCGACTCCCGTTCCGGGCGCCGGCCGCCAGCAGCGCAGCCCTCTTATCACCACCCCCGCAACGTCCGCATCCTGCCTAAGTCGAGGGACTTCCATTGACCGCACCCAGCAAACACACATCCACCACGGCGGTTGACGCCGGTCATCGCCAAGGCGCACACTTGACCCGACGCTTTCGTTTCCCACGGTCCGTTAACCACCAAGGAGGAACACGCATGGCCGTCCTCGCCGAGACCCTGTTTCGCAACATGGAGCCTTCGGACGCTATCAAGGAAAAGGTGGCCGAACGCATGGCGTCGCTGGAGCGGCTGACCGAGCGCATAACGCACTTTCGGGTCATCATCGAAGCCCCGCACCGCAACCACCACAAGGGCAAGATCTACCACGTCAAGATCAACGTCGGAGTCCCCGGCGGAAAAGACCTGATCGTCAGCCAGGAACCAGAGGCTAATCACGCGCACGAAGACGTCTACGTAGCGATACGCGACGCCTTCGATGCCGCGCGACGCCAGTTGCGAGAAGCCAGCGATGTCCGGCACGGCAAGATCAAAACGCACGCTCAGCCCGGCGCAGGCGATCCCAGCACCTGAAAACTCCGGCGCAACCAGCGTTACGGCGTCTTGGATTTGTCAGCGCCAACGGGAGTCGCTGGCGCTGGCGCAGTTGCGACCGGCGTCGCCGGCTTGAAGAACACATCGACACGCAAACCCGGAATGAGCGGCGTGTCGGCATCGAGATCGACAAAAATCTCAAGCACGTCCACATCGGTGCGCCGGGCCGCGCCACGATCTTTCAGGCCCGGCGAGGAAAGCGCCGGAGCAATCGTCGCCACCTTGCCATTGAAGTCCTGCCCCTGGAATGCATCGGCGCGCACGATCGCTGCCTGACCGACTTTGACACGGCCCACATCGCGCTCGTCGACCTCGGCCTTGATGCGCAGCTTGGAGGTGTCGCCGACCGTCACCAGTACTTGATCGGGGGCCGGGGAAACCGTTTCACCAACCTTAGCCGGCACTTTCAATACAGCGCCGTTGATAGGCGCGCGGATGTGCGTTTTTTCCACCAGCGCGGCTGCCGCCGATTGTTCCGAGCGCGCCGCAGCCAGGGCTGATTCCTGGCGATTTGGGTTCGGGCGCTTTTTGCGGCTCTGCAAATCGACCAGAGCGTTGCGCTTGGCTGCAAGAAGCTCCTCTGCGGCCACATAGGATTTACGCGCGTCGTCCAGGTCGCTCTGCGAATTTTCAGCGGCGCGCCGCTTGCCGGCCGCCCTGTCCAGCACATCGCGGGCGTTCCAAAACGCGAGTTCCGCGTTCGCGATATCGTCTTCGGTGACGCGATATTCGCTGTCACCGCCACCGGTGTCGTCGCGCTCCTTCTTGGCGCGTTGCGCCTCGATTTTGGAGGACTGGAAACGCGCCGCGGTGCCCTCATCGTCAAGCTGCACCATGATGTCGCCGCGCGAGATCTTGGCGCCTTCCTCGACCTGGACGATGACGATGCGCCCGCTCATGGTGGCCCCGACCGAGATCTCACCACCCTTCGGCTCAACCCTGCCGGGCGCCGAGGCGACCCATTCGGTCCCGTCGGCAGAGCCCACGGTCTCGGCCAACGCCGGTTGCTCGGCGGCAACAGCGCCAATATGTCCACCGGCCCATTCCGACAGCGTCACAACGGCGGGGATCAAGACGCTCAAAGCGACAAGTGTCGCGGCATTGGTCTTAGTCATGACGGTCTCACGCTCGACTTGGGGGGCTGGCGGCGCTCATCGCCGACCAGCTTTCCATCCTCTATTTTCACAATCCGATCGGCAAACGGCAGGATTCTGGAATCGTGGGTAACAACAAACACTGAGCGGCTGGTGTCCTGCGCAATGGCTGCGAGCAGCTCCATGACCGACTTGCCGTTACCGCCATCGAGTGCGGCCGTCGGCTCGTCGGCCAGGATCAGCTTTGGATCACCAACCAGAGAGCGGGCGATCGCAACGCGCTGGCGCTCGCCACCCGACATTTTGCGCGGGTAGGCCGTCAATCGATGTCCCAGCCCAACGCCCTCGAGCACTTTTTGCGCCGTTTGGCGCCGGTCGTCGGCATGCTTGCGCCGCACGTCCAGCGCCAGCATGACGTTCTCGATCGCTGTCAGGGTCGGGAACAGGTTGTAGGACTGGAATATGAAGCCGATATGCTGGCGCCGCAGATCGGCGAGTTGCTCCGAAGTCATACCTGCCGTCGAATATCCTGCGACCGTCAGTTCGCCAGACGTCGCTTGCAGGATGCATCCGAAGATCGACAGCAGTGTCGTCTTGCCGCTTCCGGACGGCCCCATCAATAGGGTGAGTTCGCCGGCGCGCAGAGAAAGGTCCACCCCCTTGAGCGCTTGCACCTGGCCAGCCCCTTCGCCAAGCACGCGAGTGATCCCTCGGGCGTTCAGGATGACACTATTGGCGTACTGGCTCATCGCGAGAACACCATGGCTGGATCGATCCGGGTCACCTTCACGATTGCCGAGATGGCCGAGAAAATGCACATCGCCAGCGTGATCAGAAACAGCACCAGCCCGAGCATCGGGGTGAGCAGAATGACCAGTTGGGTATCGCGCGTGGCCCAGATGATTGCCAAGGCTTCCAGCATTCCGATGGCATAGCCGATGATGGCGCTGAGCACCGCCTGCACCAAGATGACCTTTATGATGTAGCTGGACGAAGCGCCCAGCGCCCGCAACGTGGCGAACTCATTCAGATGATCCTTGGTGCTGGCATAGAGCGTCTGCGCCACCACGACGACGCCGACAATCAATCCGAGGATCGCTCCCGCGATCAAGGCTGCGCCAGCGCCGGTTGCAAACAACCAATGATGGATGCTGCGCGCGCGGAATTCCTCTGTTGTCAAAACATCAACATCGCGGATGGTCTTTTGCAAATCCAACTGTATCGCCTTGATGTCCGCATTGGGCTTGGTCTTGATCATGACGAACCCGGACTGGTTCGGTCCCGCGCCCATCAGGGTGCGCGCGCGGTTAAGGGAGGTGAAGAGATAAGGCAGCGTCGTGAACGAACGGATATGATCCGTAATACCCACAAGAGTAACCTTCTGGCCATTGATCTCGCCAGTATCGCCGATGTTTTTGATCTGCAAGTCGCCCAGATAGGCCTTGTCCGCAATGACGCCGTTTGGTTTGTAAATGTCGCTGGCCGAACCCTCGATCAGGTTCCAGGCGGCAAGTCCGCCGTCCGAGGGATCGGTTCCGACTACCACGACCACCTGCTGGGCGCCATCGGCGCGCCGCCAGCTCATGGTGAGCACGCCCAGGTCAATCGCGGCCGCGACACCAGATCTCGACAGTGCGGCATACTTTTCGCCACCCTTCAATAGAGCGGAATCATCAAAGCTCTGCGCGCCGATCGGCGTGATCCAGAGCTGCGCCCCCGCATGATCGATCATGCCGGTGATCACCTGCTGCGAGCCGTAGTAGAGCCCGATCTGGATGGCCATCAGCACAACGGAGAACACGATCCCCACTAGAGTGACGATCAGACTGATCCGGTCATGAATGAAGTTGCGCAGGGCGAGCGTGTAGACCATGCCGGCGGCGTTACTCTTTGGGCGGGACAAGCCCGTACAGGTATTCTTACAGGCATGGCCTGCCTAACCACGCAACCAAGCATAATTCGGGCGGATCACCTGCGCCGGGCGCATCCGCCGCAAGTCAAGCTTGCTAGCATGCCGATCCGGACGTGGCCAGCCTTCGGGAGGCCTCTCAACCCGCGCGGCCAAATCATTGTTAAAGAAACTTAAACCAACGGCACTACGTCCGGCCTCTGTACGACCGCCAGGGCCTGACCGCCCGAAACTGCGGCAGGCAGGCGGTGAAAATCGGCCTCGGTGGCCAGTGCGGCTGTTAAAAGTCCTTGAAAGCGGTCACGGTTGATCTCCTCGGCGCCAAACTGGCGCAAATGGTCCGTGACGAACTGTGTGTCCAGCAAATTGAACCCGCCCACCTTCAGACGGGCGACCAGGTGGACCAGCGCCGTCTTGCTGGCGTCGCGTTCGTTCGAAAACATGCTTTCGCCAAAGAACGCACCGTGCAGATGCACCCCGTACAGCCCGCCGACCAACCTGCCGTCGCGCCAAGTTTCCACCGTATGGCAGTGCCCCAAGGCGAACAGGTCGCGATAGAGCTCGCGAATGCGGCCATTGATCCAGGTGGATTTGCGCCCCTCGCGGCGCGCCGCGCAGCCGGCTATAACGCCCTCGAAATCGGTGTCGACGCGCACCTCGAATTGATCCTGCCGGACAGTGCGCGCCAGCCGCTTGTGGACCCGCAAACCGTTGATCGGAATGATCCCGCGTTGCTGCGGTTCAATCCAGTAGAGGGCGGGATCGTTGGCGTTTTCAGCCATCGGAAAGATGCCGCAGGCGTAGGCCCGCAAGAGCACCTCCGGCGTTATCTCGATCGATGCGCGGGGATTCGTAGACATGGCCTAGCTTCTATCTGCGCAAAGTCTTCCGCCCCGCCGGAAGCTTAGTCCCAAGTCTCCGTTGCGCACCACGGGCCGGTTGCAGCCGGGCAAGTGGCGCCGCTATTGATCGGCAAGATACCGTTCCAGCCAATGGATATCATAGACGCCGTCAATGATATCTTTTTGCGTGGCCAATTCACCGAACAGCGGGATCGTGGTCTCGATGCCGTCAATGACAAACTCGCTGAGGGCGCGGCGCAACCTCATCAAGCATTCGTTGCGGTTTTTGCCGTGAACGATCAATTTGCCGATCAAGCTGTCGTAGTGTGGCGGTATGGTATAGCCCTGATAGGCACCGCTATCGACGCGGACACCGAGGCCGCCCGGTGGATGCCAATAGGTGATCTTGCCGGGCGAGGGACGGAAGGTTTTCGGATTTTCAGCGCAAACCCGGCATTCGATCGAGTGGCCCGAGAACGTGATATCCGACTGTTTGTAGGGCAACGTCATGCCTGAGGCGACGCGCAACTGCTCAATGACCAGATCGAGCCCGGTGATGGCCTCGGTAACGGGATGCTCGACCTGCAGGCGGGTGTTCATTTCGATGAAGTAGAATTCGCCGTCCTCGTACAGGAATTCCACGGTGCCCACACCGCGGTATTTGAGTTTTCGCATGGCAGCGGCGACGGTCGCGCCGATGGTTGCGCGCTGATCGGCATTGAGCGCGGGAGACGGGGCCTCTTCCCACACCTTCTGGTGGCGGCGCTGCAGCGAGCAATCGCGCTCGCCCAGGTGCACGGCATTGCCCTTGCCGTCGCCGAGCACCTGAATTTCGATATGGCGCGGCTTGGTCAGATATTTTTCGAGGTAGACGGCGTCATCGCCGAAAGCTGCCTTTGCCTCGCTGCGGGCGGTTGCCAGGGCGACCGAGAGATCCTCGGCCGATTTCGCCACCTTCATGCCGCGCCCGCCGCCACCCGATGCCGCTTTGACGAGCACCGGAAAGCCGATGTCCTTTGCGATCGCCAAGGCTTCGGCATCGGTGTTGACGGCGCCGGGCGAGCCGGGGACGCACGGAATGCCGAGCTTCTTGGCGGTGTCCTTGGCGGCAATCTTGTCGCCCATGATGCGGATATGCTCGGCCGTCGGGCCGATGAACGTGATTTTGTGTTCGTCCAGGATCTCGGCGAATTTGGCGTTCTCGCTGAGGAAGCCGTAGCCGGGATGGACAGCGTCGGCGCCCGTGATTTCGCACGCCGTAATCAGCGCCGGAATGTTCAGGTAGCTATCGCGGGCCGCAGGCGGACCGATGCAAACGCTCTCATCGGCTAGGCGCACATGCATGGCGTCGGCGTCGGCCGTAGAGTGTACCGCAACCGTAGCAATGCCGAGTTCCTTGCAGGCGCGCTGGATTCGCAGCGCGATCTCGCCGCGATTGGCAATCAGGACCTTTTCGAACATCAGCGGACTCCCGCCTGCGCCTGGCTGGGTCATTCGATGATGACGAGCGGCTCGCCGAATTCCACCGGCTGGCCGCTCTCAACCAGGATCTGCGTTACTGTACCGGCGCGTGGCGACGGTATCTGGTTCATGGTCTTCATGGCTTCGATGATCAACAGTGTCTGGCCCTGCGTGACCTTGGCGCCGACTTCAATGAACGGAGCGGCGGTCGGGGCCGGCGCGCGGAACGCGGTTCCCACCATCGGAGATTTCACGGCGCCAGGGTGCTCTGCAAGTGATTTGGGCACAGCCGGGGCCGCGACAGAGGCGGGCCCCGCAGGTCCCGCCGCATAGCCCGCCACGGTATGGCTCACTATGCCACCGCGCGCGACGCGCACCCTGAGTCCCTTCTTTTCGATTTCGATCTCGGTGAGACCGGTTTCGGTCAGGAGCTCGGCCAGTTCGAGGATAAGCTCGCGTTCGATGGTGGTTTTTTCTTCTGCCATATCCTCGTTCACCCCGGCCCGCCAATGTTGTCGCAATTGGGAGTTGGGACGCCTTGTGGTTGTCCTTCCTTCCAATAGTGGCCGCAGCGTTCCGGCACAAGGCCACTTTCACGGTCATCAGGTGGTCTTCTTGCGGAGCGAAGCGCCTTGGGCTGCCAGTGCCTCAATGGCGAACTCATAACCCTTTGGACCAAAGCCGCAGATTACGCCCAAAGCTGCGGCCGAAACATACGAGGTGTGGCGGAAGGCCTCGCGGCGAAACACATTGCTCAAATGCACCTCGACCACCGGCACGTCGGTGGTGCGCAGGGCATCGTGGATCGCGATCGAGGTGTGGGTGTAGGCGCCAGCATTGAGGACGATCCCAAGGGACTTGCCCCGCGCCTCCTGGATCCAGGTCACCAACTCACCTTCATGGTTGGTCTGGCGAAAATCGACCGCCGTTCCGCAAGCTTTCGCCTTCGCATCACAACGTTTTTTCAAGTCGTCGAGAGTTTCCGAGCCATAGGTCTCGGGCTCGCGCAAGCCCAGCATGTTCAGATTGGGGCCGTTCAGGACATAGATCGGCTTCATGGATCTTGGGCCTCAAACGCAAAAGGAGCCGCTGCTTCAGCGACTCCTTTGATAACA
The DNA here is from genome assembly GCA_043741375.1 of Hyphomicrobiaceae bacterium. Classification (GTDB taxonomy): domain Bacteria; phylum Pseudomonadota; class Alphaproteobacteria; order Rhizobiales; family Hyphomicrobiaceae; genus JANYHF01. The sequence continues at coordinate 16,632 of JAYUAJ010000358.1, forward strand.
CAAATCTGACGGGGCGAGGCGCCGGATCAGCAGATCTTGCAGCCATTCTTGCGCACGTCTCCGACCAACGAGGTCAACTCGTCGAGGAGGTTTTCCGGTGCGCCCGGGATGACCTTGTCGCCAACGTAGAAGTGCGGCGTGCCCTGGATGCCGAGTTTTTCAGCCAGCGCACGATTGTCCTGCATGAGTTTGCCCGTCTCAGGGGACGCAGCGTCGGCCTTCAGTTTGGCCATGTCGAGGCCCATTTTTTCGGCCAGCTGATAACCGACCTCTTCACTGTTGGCGCCCTTGTGCAGCAGCAGCGCCTGATGCAATTCCCAATATTTGCCCTGCTTGCCGGCAGCTATAGCGACCCGCGCGGCACCCTCGCTATCTTTGCCGAAGATCGGGAAGTCGACCATCACGACTTTGACCTTCTTATCGCCGTCCACCAGCTTGCTCATGGAATCGACCGCTTTGCGGCAGTATCCACAGTTGTAGTCAAAGAACTCGACAACCGTGACGTCGCCCTTGGCATTTCCCGCAACCGGCAATGCCACATTCTTGTAGAGGCTAGGTCCGTTCTCAGAAACGGCCTTGGCGGCGGCTTCCTGGCGTGTCGCTTCCAACTTGGCTTCCAAGACGCGCTGCACCTCGATCATGACCTCGGGGTTCTTGATCAGGTAGTCCTTGATGAGGTCGCCGAGTTGGGCCTTCTGGTCGGCGCTGAAGGCGTCACCGGCGGCAACGGCGCTACCGGCAGGAACCAGCGCAACACCTGCGCCAAGCATCGCCAAACCGGTGACCGCAGCGGTTAGGGGACGCCGGAGCGCGGCGCGTAAATTATTGAGGATCATGAGATTTGGTTTCCTTAACTGATCGCACCATACTGCCCATTCGTTGTTACGCCGTAAATCGCCAACGGTTCACGTTGTCGCGAGTTGCCAGCGTCTATAGACCCTATTGGCTGTCGCCTTCCTGAATGCTCAGGATGTCATCGGCCTTGATCCAACCTTGTGAGCCCTGTGGCAATTTGGCCTGGGCTCGCTTGGCAAACCCCTTGGCGTCCTTCAGCCGCCCTTCCAGAACCGAGGCCTGGGCGCTGGCCAGATTGGCGTTGCCCTCATCGCCAAGGCCGTAATAGGCGGTCGCTAACTGGCGATACGCCGTGGGATTGTCGTCGATCACCACGGTCTTGCGCAGCAGCTTTACGATCTCCGGCAGAACGGCCTTGTCTTGCGATCCGAGCAGCTCCTGGGCCAGTTCAGCTTGAATCACGGCCTGATCCGGTTTCAACGACAGGGCCTTGCGCAACGCCACCGCCGCTTCGGCATGCTTACCGCCGCGCGACAGGAAATCGGCCTTCTGTTCCCAGAAATAGGCGTTGTTTGGCTGCTCGGCCAGGATCTGATCGATCATCGGCATGGCCCTGGGCAGCCCGCCGCTGCTGAAGGCCGCGATCGAGCGTGCGTACCGGGCTGGCAGGCTGTTGTCGCTCACCGGATAGCGATTGAATACGGCCTGAGGCGGCTCAAGAAAGCCGATCAGCTTGGCGCGCATCAGGTCGTGCCTGAGTTGTAGAGTCGGCGAATCCGATTGATCGAAATAGGGCGACGCCTGCGCCAGCGTCGCGAGCTGGGCGATACGGTCGCGCGCCATCGGGTGGCTGCCGGCGTAGCTGGCGTTGTTGCCGACGCCTGACAGCATTTCGTCTTCAGCGAATTTTTGAAACGTCACCAGCATACCCTTGGCCGACTGCTTGGTGGCTGTGAGAAACCGCACACCGGCCTGGTCGGCCGAGTATTCCTGAACCCGGCGATAGGAGAGCAGCGAGCGCTGCGCCACATCGCCCGAGGCCGACAGCACGGATTGCCCAACGCCGACGGCCGTCGATTGTCCGCCCTTGGCAGCCGCAGCGCCTGCAATCATCGCGCCGATGCCCATGATCTGCATCAGCATGGTCATGGAGCCGTCGCGGGCCATTTTGGCACGCAGGGCAGCGAGGTGTCCGCCAGCGATGTGGCCGGTTTCATGCGCCAGTACGCCGATAATGGCGTTCGGAGTCTTGGCCTCGGTGAGCGCCCCAGTATTGATGAATACATTGTGCCCATCGAGCACGAACGCGTTAAAGCTGGTGTCCTGGATAACCCGAACCTTGACCTTTTGCGCACCGAGTCCAGCCGCCTGGAAAATCGGCCGGGCGTAGTCGGACAGCAGATCCTCGATCTCAGCATCGCGAATGAAACGGAGCGCCTGCGCCTGGGCTGCCAAGGGCTGGAACGCGACCAACGCAACCAGCAAACCAGATACCCAGGTCCTTGCACTCAATCGCGACGAGACGGTCATGGCCGCTCCCAAGTGGTGTCGCGCCTTGCGGCCGACTCTTAGCCGCCAGCTAGCAGGCAAGTTTGAGGCGACATAACGACAGCTGGCGGTACCTGGACCGCCAGCGAGGTCATCGGTGCGACAGAACTGTTCACAGTCCCGTCAACCGCTTCATCCACCAGCCGCGCTTAGCCGGGCCGGCCGGCTCAGACGTGCCGACCTGCGGTTCCGAGCTGGCCACGGCTGTGACCGGCTCAGGCGCCGGCTCGGGCGCCGGCTCGGGCTGTATTGCAGCGCGCTGTTCCGGAGCGGGCGTCAAAACCTGTTGGAACGTGGAGCCAACGGCAATGGCCGCTTCCAGATGCCGGTGGGCGATCACTGGTTCAGCTTCGCGCGTCAGCTCGGCAACGTCGCCATGGCTCTCCACCGGACGGGCCTCGTCATTGCGGTACGGACGGCGTTGCTGCGGAACGTTGCGATCCCAGGCACTGTCGGCAACCACCGGTTGTTCGGCACCCGGAGCGTCCGGCTGTAGCTGGCCCTCGGCGACATTCTCGCTTGCGCCCTCCGTGCCCATCGGCGGACGGTCGCCCCGGCGATTGCGGCGCCCGCCGCGACGGCCGCGACGGCGGCCACGACGTTCAGCGTCGCCCTGCCCGCCGTTCGCCGAGTCATCCGATCCGGGTGCTCCGTCCTGGTCGTCGCGTTCTGCTGCGTCCGGACCGTCCTCGGACAAATCAGGGGCTGCATCAATCTTGGCAAGGTGCTCGCCAGTTTGGGGAGCGGCGTGGTCGTCGTCCCCTGCCGCATGGCGGGGACCAATCCCATCACGGTCACGTCCATTGCTGGCATGCTCGCCATTGCCGAGCATCGGCGCATCGCTACGCTCGCCCTTGCGACCGCCCCGGCGCCGCCGGCGGCCACGCTTACGATCGCCTCCGTCGCTCGATGGATCCTCAGTGTCGTCGCTAGCTTCGACAATTTCGGTGACGCCGCCCTCGTTGGGCTCGTCTTCAACCTCATAGGCCGTTTCCAGCTGCACGGCGTG
>JAYUAJ010000359.1:0-3862 GCA_043741375.1 Hyphomicrobiaceae bacterium
GGGCGTGGGCGTCTCCGGTTATGGGCGAGTTACAGCCCGGATCGAGAGGCGGTGCAAGGCCCCGCATGGCGCGCCATTAACCGAATATTCACCACCAAACACGACCAGCGCCCAGCCCGCCACGCCACCTAGCATCGTCCTTGCAGCACTCCTGTCATCTCCCACTGGTGCCCCACAGGAGTCCACAATGAACCGCCTCAATTTGCTCCATTCGCGCTTTGCCAAGGATCAGAATGGCACGTTCGCCATCCTCTTCAGTTTCCTGCTGTTCGTTTTCTGCATCCTGCTCGGTCTGGCAATCGACGGCGGCCGCGCCATCCTGACCCACAGCGAGATGGCCAAAGCCCTCGATTCGGCCACGCTGGCCGCCACTCGCGCCCTGATGACCGGCAATCCGAGCGATACCGAGGTTGCCACGCTGGCCACTAATTACTTTGAAAAGAACATCGAGAACCATCTCGGTCTCGGAGCGAAACACGACGCCCTGGACGTGATCATTGACCGTGTCAACAAGACCGTCACTATCAGGGTCGACGCCCGGATCCGCGGGACGTTCGCCGCGATAGCAAGCGAGAAATTTAAGAAGATCAAAATCTCGCTGGAGTCGCAGGCAACCTACAGCGTGAACGATATCGAACTCGGCCTGGTGCTTGACACGACCGGTTCGATGGGCTGGCCGAGTAAGAGCGGCAAGGCCAAGATCGATGAGCTGAAGGCAGCCGCATCCCAGATGTTCGACATCCTGCTGCCCGACGGCGGCGCCCCTGGCGACACGCGCATTGGCATCGCCCCGTTCGCCGCTGCGGTCAATGCCGGCGCCTTCGCCAACGCCGTGTCTCACGGCGCCAGCAAAGACGATTGCCTAGTTGAGCGCATCGGCACAGACGCCCATACCGACGCCGATCCGCTGCCGAACAACGAGCAACTCGAGGTCATCGGCAAGAAGAAGGGCAACTACAGCTGCCCGAACGGGACGGTGCTGCCCCTCACCAACGACAAGGATGTCTTGAAGGCCCAGATCAACGGATTGGGCGCCAATGGTTCTACCGCCGGCCATCTTGGCACGGCTTGGGGCTGGTACCTGGTTTCGCCGAAGTGGAACGATGTCTGGGCCGGGGCTGGCGTCGCCAAGGCGTACGGCGCCAAGAACAACGTGAAGTCCATCGTTGTGATGACCGACGGCGCCTATAACACCCAGTACAATGGCGCCCAGTCGTCGCAACAGGCAGTCGACCTCTGCAAGAACGCCAAGGCCGAAGGCATCGTCGTGTACACCATCGGCTTCACCACCCTGCCGGCCGAAGAAGTGACACTGAACGCTTGCGCCTCGATTGATCCCGACACGGGCAAACCCGCCTTCTACCATGCCGACAACGGCGCTGACCTGAGCGCCGCCTTCGCCGACATCGCAGCCAAACTCGGGCAGCTGCGGATGTCGCGTTAGTCGCAGCCGGGCAACCGGGTGCCTTAAAGGGGGACGCAGCTGGGCACGGCTGCGTCTCTTTTGCTTGCGGAAGGGTCTTTGCTTGCGCCCGGCGACTCCCCTGCCGGGGAGCCGGCCGCCGGGCCCGGTCCGGCCCGGCTAGCTTCCCAGATAGTCTGTCAGCTCAGGAAGATCGCTTGCTGCGAGCAGCTCAGCGGTCGGGCGCATGGCGACGATCCGACCCGCGTCAAGGAACGCCGTGTACTCCGAGACGGCGCGGGCATCTTCCGGCGCGTGCGTAACCATCAGGATGGTCACCCCGGTCTCGCGGTGCAGGTCGCGCACCAGCCGTAGCATTTCTTTGCGCAGGGCTGGGCCAAGGGCGGCGAACGGTTCGTCAAGCAACATCACGGGACGGTCGCGCACCAGCGCACGGGCCAACGCCGCCCGTTGACGCTCGCCACCGGAGATTTCGCCGGGCAGCCTCTTTGCCAGAGCAGCAAGGCCGACGCGGTGCAGCGCCTCGGCGATCTTGGACTTTTGCGCCCCGTCGAGCCGGAGCCGCGGGGACAGTCCGAGCGCCACATTGGTCCAGATATCCAGATGCGCGAACAGATTGTGATCCTGGAACAGCATGCTGACCGGACGTTCGGCCGGACCGGACGCCGATACGTCCACATCACCGATCAGTATACGGCCACTGCTAGGCCGGTCGAACCCGGCGATCAGCGACAGCAGTGACGACTTGCCCGCCCCCGACGGCCCTATGATGGCGACCGACGCGCCAGCCGGTACGGCGAGATCGAAGTGCATGTCGAATACGGTTGTGTTGTCGCGATAGTGGAACTTGACGCTTTCCAGTGCGATGGCGGCTCCTGTCATGAGCGCCCGCCCTTTCGACGCGGCCGCGTCGCAATGTCCGCAGCGACGAACAGCGCCAAACACAGTGTGGCCAGCAGCAGCGCCAGGCTCGACGCGTCGTGCGAGCGATAACTGCCCATCCGCTGCTGCAACAGCAGGGGTAATGTCGTCAACCGCTCGCTGCCGAACAACGCCGCGATACCGAGATCACCAAGGGATAGCGCCGCACAAAGCGCACCCGCGAAAGCGAAAGCCCGCTTCAGCAGCGGCCAATCGATGAGCCGGAAACGCGCCCATCCGGCAAGGCCGAGATTGGCGCAGAGCCGTTGATGATCGCGCGTTTGGGTGGCATCGGCAGCCGCCAGTATGCGCGCGGCAAACGGCAGCGCCATCAGAGCGTTGATCAAAATGACCACCAATGGAGCAAGCGCGAAGGCGAGGCCGAAGCGGTTCAGCAGCAGGAACCATCCCGCGCCGATCACGAACGGCGGCACGACTAGCAACAACCCGCCGCCATCAGTGGCAAGGCGCGCCCAGCGGCCGCCCCTGCTCTCCAGGCGGCCGGCTGCAACCAGGCTCCAACCGCCAACGAGGGCAAGGCTGGCGGCCACCCCCGAGATGACAAGGCTGCTGACCGCCGCGCGCCAGACGGCAGCGTCGGCGAGCAACGCCACCGGTGCGCCGGTAAGCCCGGCAAGCACGATGCCAGCAATTGGCAGGCCGATGAACAGTGTGCAGGCGCCGAGAGCGGCCACATCAATCGCGAGTGCGGCGCGGTTGGAGACGTCCGGACGGGGCGCAGTGCGCCCGAGGCTCGGCATTGGCATACTACCGCCGCCCAAACGACTGAGGACGATGATCAGCGCGAGGCACAGCACCATCTGCAGCAGCGCCAACGCGACTGCACGTGGCGGATCGAAATCGAAACGCAGCGCCTGATAGATGGCGACCTCCAGGGTAGTCGCCGCCGGGCCGCCGCCGAGCGTCAGCACAATGGTGAAACTGGTGACGCAGATCAGGAACACAACGGCCACAATCCCCGGCAGCGCCCGGCGCAGCGCGGGCCATTCGATCTGTTGGAAAATGGCGGCAGCGGGAAACCCCAGTTGGCTGGCCACCCGCCAGCTCTCGCCCGGGATCGCGTCCAGGCGCGCCAGCAGCAGAAGCGCGGCGAACGGCAGGTTGAAATAGACGTGGGCGATGAGAATGCCGGCAAGGCCATAGATGTTCGGCATTTCGGGCCCGCCTGCCAGCGCCAGCAACTGGGCGATCCAGCCGGTCCGTCCGCATACCGTCACAATTCCTAGCACCGCCACCAACGCGGGCAGGGCAAGCGGAATGCTCAACAGGCCGATAATCGCGCGGCGGCCCGGAAAATTTGCCCGGCGCGACAGGGCCCGCGCCACCGGCACGGCAAGGATTACGCTGAGTCCGGTTGAGAGTAACGCCTGCAGCAGAGTGAACCGCGCCGCCGACCACAGCGCCCGCTCGCTGAACGATGGCCAGCCGGATGCGCCGAAGCTGGCCAGCGCCGCCAATGCGGCCGCAATCGGTAAAACAACGCTCAGTATCGTGACG